>NZ_VOSR01000158.1:0-49616 GCF_007997345.1 Mitsuaria sp. TWR114 | reverse complement strand
CAGCGCGGTGAGCCAGCAGATGGTCTACAGCATCCCGTTCCGGCCGGGAACGCCGATGTTCTATTACGACCCCCAGGAGTGGTCGAGGCTGTTCCCGCCCGCGGTGATGGCCGCGCTGGCGGCGCCCTTCGCCGGCGGCAACGACGGGCCGGTGATCGAGAACGCGCAGGGGCGCGAGTTGAGACCGCTGCCGCGGCATGGCGAGTTGCCGGTCGTCGTCGCGGTCCGGATGAGCCTGAGCTTCCCGCTGCTGCTGTCGGCGGTGCCGCTGTACGCGGTGGACTGGTCGCGCACCGCGAACCAGCGCGCGCAGGCCCAGGTGCGCGCCGCGGAGACGGCCGAGGCCCGGCGCCAGCTGCGCCTGCGGGCCACGCGGATCTGGTTCTCCGACGGCGGCATCGGCAGCAACATGCCGCTGCACCTCTTCGACGCGATGCTGCCGCGGCACCCGACCTTCGCGGTCAGCCTGAAGCCGCCGCATCCGGACCATGGCATCCAGCCCGCCGTCGCGGGCAACGAGGGCGGCCGCGTCTACCTGCCCGAGGACGATCGCGGCGGCCGGTTGCGCTATTGGCCGGAGCCCGACCTGGTCCCCGACTGGGAGGAGCGCGAGGCGGCCGCGCGCGAGAAGACGCCGCTGGCGGGGCTGGCGGGTTTCCTCTGGAGCATCGTCGGGACGATGCAGAACTGGCGCGACGAGATCCTGTTCCCGACGCCCGGCTTCCGCGACCGCATCGTGCAGATCAGCCAGAAGCCCGACGAGGGCGGGCTCAACCTGACCATGGCCTCCGGCACGATCGCGGCCCTGGCGGATGCGGGCGGCCTGGCGGCGCAGCGCCTGATCGCGCGTTTCCATCCGCTGGGCGCGGAAGGCGGCGCGGGCTGGGACGACCATCGCCGCGCGCGGCTCACGACCTTCCTGGGCGTGATGCAGCCGGCCACGCTCGAGGTGGTGGCGGCCGGCGCGCCGGCGGACTGGCTGGCGCTGCTCAAGGACGATCCGCGGTATCGGCGCTCGTCGGCGATGCGGGCGGAGGCGACCCGGTTCCTCACCGGGCTGCAGGGCCTGGGCGCGGCCGTGCCGCTGAAGCAGTCGGGACAACCGCGCACGCTGGAGGTCGGCTCGCTCAAGCCGATCCCGCAGGTGCGCCTCGTGCCACGCGTCTGAGTGACAGCCGCCCCGGTCCGCCGGGATCGGGGGGCCGGCCCCTTAACGCCGGCCGGAGATCGGAGTACGGTTGCGCGTGCCACATCGTGCCGCGTCGAGGTCCGATCTCCCTTCGGGCCGCGTCCGAGGAGAACCACATGATGTCCAACACGAACGCCCGGGGGTCCATCGGTCGTCGTCTGGGAATGGTCCAGACCGGCGTCCTGGTGATCGCGCTGATCGGATCGGCGCTGGGGTACTGGGGCTTGAACCGCGTCGCGGAGCAGACCGCCGCGATGTACACCGACGCGATCGTCACCGAGCGCGCCGCGTCCGACTGGTACCGCAACGTGTTCAACGGCACGACGCGCACCACGGCGATCGCGGTCAGCGCGGACCCGGGCCTGGCGACCTTCTTCACCCAGGCCGCCGCCGAGGCGACCAAGGTCTCGACCGAGCTGCAGCAGCGGCTCGACAAGCTGCTGACGAAGCCCGAGGAACGCGCCACCTTCGACAAGGTGGCTGAGCTGCGCAAGACCTACCTGACGGTGCGGGACGCCATCACCGCGGCGAAGAAGCAGGGCGACATGGCGCAGGCCAAGCAGATCTTCGACGAGCAGTTCCAGAAGGCGTCGAGCGCCTACCTGGACGGCATCCGCGCCGTGGCGCAGCAGCAGCGCGACCAGCTGGACCAGGCGATCCAGGCGCTGGCCGCGACCAACGAACGCGCCCGGATCGCGCTGGTGGTGTTCGGGCTGGTGGCGCTCGCAGCGGGCGGCGCGCTCGCGGTGTGGCTGACGCGTTCGATCACCCGGCCGCTGGGCCAGGCGGCGCAGGTGGCCGACGCGATCGCGCGCTTCGACCTGACCGGACGCATCGAGACCCGCGGCAGCGACGAGACCGCGCAGCTGCTGCGCGCGCTGGATGCGATGCAGGGATCCCTGCTGCGGCTGATCGGCGAGGTGCGCGGCTCGACGGACAGCATCGGCACCGCCAGCGCCGAGATCGCCAGCGGCAACATGGACCTGTCGGCGCGCACCGAGCAGACGGCGTCCAACCTGCAGCAGGCGGCGCTCGCTGACGCAGCTGACGGGCACGGTGCGGCAGACGGCGGATGCGGCGCTGACGGCCAACCAGCTGGCGAGCTCGGCCGCGGAGACGGCGCAGCGCGGCGGCTCGGTGATGGGGCAGGTGGTCACGACGATGGGCGAGATCAGCGACAGCTCGCGGCGCATCGCCGACATCATCGGCGTGATCGACGGGATCGCCTTCCAGACCAACATCCTGGCGCTGAACGCGGCGGTGGAGGCGGCGCGCGCGGGTGAACAGGGGCGCGGCTTCGCGGTGGTGGCGGGCGAGGTGCGCTCGCTCGCGCAGCGCAGCGCGGAAGCGGCCAAGGAGATCAAGTCGCTGATCGCGACCAGCGTGGACCGCGTGGAATCGGGCTCGCGCCTGGTGACCGACGCGGGCACGACGATGACCGACATCGTGACCAGCGTTCAGCGGGTGACCGACATCATTGCCGAGATCCGCGCGGCCTCGCAGGAGCAGAGCGACGGCATCAACCAGGTGAACGCCGCGGTGGGCCACCTGGACCAGATGACGCAGCAGAACGCGGCGCTGGTGGAGCAGGCCGCCTCGGCGGCGGAGAGCCTCAAGGACCAGTCGAAGCGGCTGTCGGCCGCGATCGCGGTGTTCAGGCTGGCGTGACCGGGCGGGCGCCGAGGCACTCGGCCTCGCGCGCCGGGGTCAGCGTGGCGACGAGCTTGCTGGCATCCCAGTCCGGCTCGCGCGGCGCCAGCGCCCAGCCCAACGTGTCCGCGGCGGTGTCCTCGATGGCGCGGCAGGTCAGGCCCGCGGCCGCCGCGCGGGTGGCGTCACCGAGCAGCATGCCGCCATGGGTCGGGTCGTTCTCGGGCAGCCAGAGCGGGAGCTGCGTCCAGGGCGCCATGCCCAGCACCAGCAGCAGGTCGTCCGGCAGCCAGGTGAAGCGCGCGCCGGCCTCCGGCGCGGCCTGGACGCAGGCGTCGAGCAGTGCGTGCATCGGCATCCGCGGCCCGACGGCATTGAAGCTGCCGGTGACGCGCGATTCGGCGAGGGTCAGGCAGAACGCCGCGAGGTCGCGGACATCGATGACCTGGACCGGACGTTCCGGCCGGCCGGGCGCGAGGATCTCGCCGCCGCGCGCGACGCGCGTCGGCCAGTAGGTGAAGCGGCCGGTCGGGTCATGCGGGCCGACGATCAGCCCGGGCCGGACGATGGCGTGACGACCGGGCAGGGCGTGCGTGAGCGCCTCTTCCGCGCGGGCCTTGAGCGGGCCGTAGCCCTCGTGGCCCGGCGCGAGCGGCGCCGATTCGTCGAAGACCCGGTGCGGCGGGAATACGCCGTAGGCCGAGATCGACGAGACCAGGACCACATGCGGTGCGCCGGTGTCGAGCGCGGCGAGGCCGCGCTCGACCTGCGCGGGATTGAAGGCGGTGCAGTCGATGACGGCGTCGAACGCGCGGCCGCGCAGGGCGCTCATGTCGCCGTCGCGATCGCCAACGAGGCGCTCCACTTCGGGGAACAGCCCGCGGCCGTGGCGGCCGCGGTTCAGCATCGTGACCGCATGGCCTCGCGCGAGCGCGGCGTCGATGACGTGGCGCCCGAGGAAGACAGTGCCGCCGAGGATGAGCAGTCGCATGGGGAGCTCGCGTCGCGATGGGACAGGGCGCAGTATCCGCCGTCGGCAGCACGCATCCGCAACGACGAGCGGCAATGAAAAAGCCGGTTGCCACGCGTGTTGTGGCTTCAACTCAAAACTTGCCGCGTTTTGTCGCACCGGATTGCCGCGTTTCGGGCTTTTTCAGCTTTGGTCAGCTGTCTTTCGAGACATCCCGTTGCCGCGAGTGCAAAACGAGACCATCGCACTGCCGCGCGTTCTCGGATGGCTAACTTGTTGTTCTGTATATGGTTTTCTAGTGCGCGGACAGCCGTTTAAAGGAGCGCCTAAATTTAAGGCACATCCTTCAAAAGGAACTAGGGTTTGGGGGCTCACAGGCGCAAATGCGAAGCGCCGCAGCTGGTCCGACGCTCGCCGCGCGACAGATAGCATGCAGCACATGCCGTGAGGTTAAGCCGAACTAGCATCAGTGCGGTTCTACACCACTACGCTAGGCACAACGCAGCGAACGAATGCCCATCTTCACCCGACGACGCCTGCAAGCGATGCTCGACGACCTCGCTCGAAGAGGCGACGCGCAGAAGCTCACCGACGTGCGAGCCAGGCTCGAGAACAAGCGCGTCGACCAAGCACTGCCCGCGGAAATGGAGCTCGCAGTGGTCTGGGCGCTCGCGCGACTTGGTGAAATTGAGACGGAGCCGGAGTGGTTCGGCGATCGGCGTCCAGACATCTATACGGAGCAACTGTTCCCGGGCCAACCTTGTGTCGTCGAAGTGACTGCGGTCTCCGACGGCCGGATGGCGCAGGAGCCGGAGCTTGCGCGAGTTGGGACAAAGCTGAAGGAAGCCGCCAACAGGATCCGCCGAGGTCGCGGCAAGCACCTCTCGTTCCAGATCCATGTCGAGCAAGGCTATGAGGGCTCCGCCTACTTCCGGCGCCGAAAGGTAGACGCGGACTTCGAGCCGTCGGCTGGGACTGTGGATCTGCTGCGTGGCTGGCTCATGCAAGATGGGGTGCGCGAGCCGCTGGTGCTACTTCAGGGCGCCACGCACGTGACCGTGCAATGGCATGAGGTTCCGCGGCATCCTCACAGCAACGTCTTCTGTTCGATGCCGGCGGAGGCCTACTCATTAGAAGACAACCCGCTGTTCGACGCGTTGGACGAAAAACGCAGGCAACTGGCAAGTCCGGAGTTCACAGGGGTCAGATGCATCGTTGTCGCTGATGCTGGCTCGACATTGATCCGGCGACTCGACGCTGTCTTCGGCATGCAGCGTTCGGTAACCGGGCGGCAAGTCATCGAATACTTCCTGCGCAGTTCGGATGTGGGCGTAGACGTGGTGCTCACGCTCTCGCCATTTCGAGACACCGGCTTGTGGTTTACCGGCTCGCGCCGATCTGAGTGGCGGAGTTCGCTGTTCCTGCGACCAGGGCTTCGCCTTGACACCGCAGTTGCCCAGCGCCTGGCCTCCTGCCTTCCCGTTCCCCGATTCGAAGGCTACCAAGCCCGATCTCTACACCAGCAGGCCCTCTACCGCCACGATTCCCGCGGCTGGTACTTGGGCACAGGAATGCAATCACGAGGGTCGTCAATGACTGTAAAACTATCGTCGCGGGCTGTCCTAGAACTTCTCGCTGGCCGCATGACTCTGGAGCGATTCCACGAAGTCACCGGGCTCAAACAGACGCCGACTTCCGCCAACATCTTCGATCACCGCTTGAAGCAAGGAGACATCCTCTCGCAGGTGACCATCGAGTCCGGAGGCCTAGATAAGGACGACGACCTCCTGGTCTTCGAGCTTTCTCGAGACCCCTCTGCAGCTCCCTTGCGCGTCGATGCCACGCTTGGTACCCCTGGCGCACCGCCTAGCGCTGGTGAATGAACGCGGCACGCGTCGGCGCCCCCCTGCCGGCCTAGTCACAGTCCGCCGGTTCTGGAAAGCGGCAGAATTTTTTAGCCGATAACGGGGCTCGATCGCGGGGAGATTTTGCAGCGAAGAGTCTTCCCGCTCGCGGTACTGGCATCACCGACCTATACGGTCCTGGTGCCCTACGCGAGACCGTCCAGGCGAAGGGGTGCCAGTCAACCCACTTCTTCAATCGGCTGGACGATCCAAGTTTCAAACGTGACCCAAACCTCTCTTCGGCTCGACCACGTCGACATCGACCGCCTGACGCGCGACGGTCGCTCGCCGCAAATGCAGCTGCGCAAAGCCCATGAACTTCAGCGGACTTCGGTGTCGCGGATCGAAGTGTTGCCGCTCAGTCATCGGATGTACGGCGAGGTGATCCGAGATCACTTGAACGCGCTGCACGACTACGTGGTCGTGCGCGGCCGCGGATGGGGCGGAAGCGTCGAGTACCTTGAGGGGTGGAAGCGGCTTGCCGCATTTACCTCGATGGGCGCGACGTACGCCAAACGCTTGAGCATGGCGTGGCACTCGGTTGAAGCCGCAGCCCGCAGTGGGCGCCTTTCCGAACCGGGTCGCGAAGTGGCCCTCGCTGCTCGGCGGCTCAAGCAGGCTGGACTTCGGCCGGTAACCGAGTCCTTCCGGTGGAATGCTAACGGCAAGAGCATGTTGGAGTTCGTGCCGCCACTTCTGGCTCGGGCAACGTTTCCCGTGTTTCGCTCCCAGCCGTTTAAGGATCGGCTGTTCTTGCGCCGTAGCACTCGCGGACACAAGGAGCTTGTTGTTCTCAGAACCTATGTGGAGGACCAGTGCGATATCGACTGGGGTTCCGACCAGTTGGTGCTTGAGAGGAATGCCTGCCAGGAAGCGATTGATGTCCGGCTCACTGCGGTGCCAGGGTGAAATGCTGTCGTCCACATAGTGTGGAGAGGAATTCTAGGGCGAACCACTTGGTCAAGAAGATGACGAAATTCGCGACTAAATTGATGACGAAATGAATGACTTTGCGCGGACTGAGTTCTCGACCTCAAACGAAAAAGCCCGGCCGAAGCCGGGCTGAACTCAGTTGTTGGAACTACTTCGACTGGAGCGTCAGGCGACGCACTCGTACAACGACAAGAGGTTGTTCGGATGCTCTCCATCCGAAACGGTCTTGAGGTACTTGTTGCCGAAGCGGCTCACCGCAACGATGACATCAACCTGGTGCTGGCCATTCTTGACGAAGAAGCTGTACTTCTTGGCTTCGATGTCTCGGATGGCCTCTTCTTGCGAGAGCTTCCAGTTCGTTCCGTTCGGATTAACTCCGCCGATCGCTTTGATGCGCTCGTGGGGGTTCTGACGGTCCGACTTGTTGATGCACTTCACTTCATGACGCGAGGTCATAGGGGTACCCTTTCAAAGGAACGATGTCGCACACGCCCGGAGAAGCGCGCTTGACGTTGTTTGAGGGCCCCGCTTAGACTTCAGTTGCACCTTAAGCTCTGCGGGCTCCGGCCTCATTGCTTGCATCAAGCCAGTCGCTCAGTGAGCGACTGGCTTTTTGCTTTTATGCATCCCTCTCCTTAAGGCGATAAACGCCTTTTCGCTTCGGGACGCTCTCGATCAAATCGCTCTGCTGCATTCGGTAGAGCTTCGAGCCCAGCTTCCGCCGGTCCTCGGTGATGTAGTTGTAATCGCGATAAAGGCCGACGATCAGCTCGTCGACGTTCGCCACCCCTCCGAACTTTTCGCGCAGCAACGTGACGATCTGTTCCTCCAGATCGTCCAGCTTGACCGCGTTGATTTGCTTGAGCAGCGCCTCGGGCAGATCGCTGAGATCGCCAAGCCGCCGGCCCAAGTCCTTGGGTAATTCGGGGTTCATGGTCGGAACTATGCACCAACTGATTTCCCTGCGCAACCCCCAGGCTTCCGCCTCGTCATTTTCAGGATTGTCCTAGGACATCTTTTTGTTGGCTGCTTAGGCGAATGTAGCGAGATGCTTGTTTTTCGGAGTTGACAGTTGTGTCAACTGCTAAGCGATTGCTTGTGTTGCTGAAATCACTTTTTTCTCAGCATGTTGGTTGAATTCGTGCGTCATCAGCTTTTGCAAATGATTTCAACGACTCAATGTTGAATCTGCAAAAGCAAGAACCTCGGAACTTGGGGCGCAACTCGTCGGTGGTCAGAATTTTTGGCTGTAGCCATGGTCCATCAGTTAGCTAGTTAACTGCTGAGACTTCGTTTATGGTTCCGGGCATGGTCAAAAGTTCGCTATCGAACGGAGTGGGGCACCGAGCAGAGGCGTACGTCCAACCTGGACGACAGGGCAAGAAGGCGCTCGTCTTGTATGTAGATCAGCCAGCTCACAGGGCTGTGAAGCGCGTGGCGCTGTCGGAAGACGTCACGCTCGAGTGCCTCATCGAGCGCGCGTTGCACGACTACCTGAGTAAGAAGGGCCACAAGGCGGAGGCGAAGCTGCTTCAGTCGAAGTGAATTCAGGCGCAGCTCTGCCCGTCCGCGTTTTGCTTGAACGGGTGCTTTCGCCAGGTGGCTCATCTAATGAGCTAGCAAACGTCTATCGTCCAGCTCTAGCGCTATCTAGCGGCTAAGGAGCTCGGCATGGACCTCATTTACCTGGGTATCAGCGGGGTGCTGCACCCGTCGTGGTCGTTCTACGCCTACGTTCACGGACACGCACCGGAGGTGGACGGCCATTCCAAATACCAGTCTGTTTCCGACCTCGTTGAAGTCCTGAAGGGCTGGCCGGATGCGGCCATCATGCTCACCTCCACGCAACCATGGAGCAAGGGCCTCCCAGAAGTGCTGACGCATCTGGGGGATCTCGCGCCTAGGGTACTGGGCTACACGTTTCAGGACCTCACCGAGAAGGCGCCGGTAGGCCGTCGGGGCCGTCCGCTCTGGGCGGAGGACTACTGGCGCCTGTCCAAGAGCCAGATCGTCGACCTACACGTACGGTGGTTCCGTCCGGCGCGCTGGATCGTGATCGACGACGACGACATCCGGTGGCCCTACGACGTTGCGAACGACCGCTTGGTCCTGACGAGCGGATGCAGCGGTCTGAGTTGCCCAGCGGCAATCGACCGGCTCCGCACAGTGCTGCACCACAACTTCGGCCAGGCGCAGCGATCTGGCTAGCGCTTGGCGAAGATGACCACCGCTCGCCCCTACCGACCGCCTCCCCACGTGTGTCTTGGCCCTTTGGTTGTCGAGCCGCGGCTGCGGAGCTCTTAAGGTTTGCTACGACTTCCACGTCGACTACGACCTGCTCGAACGAGTCCTGACCCTGGTCGACCGTTCGCCGGTACCGGCTATGGAGCCGTGCCATGTGGGGTACCTCAATGCCCAACCGGAGCTGGACGCTGTGGCTGAGCGCTGCTTCGACGAACTGCGGCGCGGCCGCAGTCTGGGACGGCATCACGCCCTCGCGGACGCCATCGCCCTCCGTTCGAGGTTTATCGCCGCGCACGGACGATGAGCAAGAGAAGCTGCGGCCTGTGGCGCGTCGGGAGGCATGAGGCCGGATACGCTATCGGAAAATGAGGGAGGAATCATGAACGTTGGAGATAGGCTGCTGCACATCTACGACTCGCTGATGCGGCAGTCCGACGACCAGCAGATGCTGCACGCTTGGGCGGCGGTGTTCGAGGTCGAGACGGACACGCCGCACCTCGAAGAGGAGATGTCCTTCTTGGTTCTCGGATTGAGACGAGAGATCGCTCTGGCCAGGGAACGACTTGACCTGTTGGGTGTGCCGGCCGACCTCACACAGCCAGCGTGTGGCCGACTGCATGATGTCGCCTCGCCTACACAGTTCCTCACTCCATGGCGAAGCCATCGAGGAAACCTCACACCTCCTGAGTGCCGGAAGATATTCAGCTGGGTAACCTGGGCGCTCCGGGAAGAAGCTGAAGCGGACATGGAGGCCGAGGCCATGAGCGCCCTCGTAGACGAGCTGAAGGATCTGGAGAACGCGCTCGCGGACGCCAGCGTGCCGGGTCATCTCCGCGCGTTCATCGACAGGCAAATCAAGACCATCCGAAGTGCGCTACGGATGTACCGGGTGAGGGGCGTGGCGCCCATCCAGGAAGCGTTGGCAACTGTTGCTGGCGAGTTCATGGTGAAGGACCAGGTCCTCAAGCAGAACCTGGAATCGGGAACAACGCCTGCGAAAAGCGCAATCTCCCGGATCGCTACCACGGTGGACAAGCTGGCCAAGTTGGCCGACAACCTGTCGAAGGTGAAAAAGGGCGTTGAGGACGCGGCAGCGATCGGTGTGTCGGTCTCTGCAGTTGTCACGCCATTCCTGCTGCTGTTGCCGAAGCCATGAGCGTCTGCGCGTCCTGTCCGGCACTTCCGGCAATTCCCGCAGGGATCGACACCAGCGCAATGCTGACCATGGCGGGGCTCATCGCAGCCGTCTGGTCTGTCGTTCCCGCGACTACGAAGCTCAGCTTCCGGCTGGGCCTGTCATGGCTCGACTGGGCCATCATTTGGTCCTTGTTGGGGCTGATCCACGTCTTCTTCTTTGAGCCCGTTCTCCGATGGCTACATCTCTTCCCGGTGCTCGGACCCTGGAAGTGGGGCTTCGACAAGAGCGTCCTGCAGTATTCGCTTTTCCTCGCGCTGGTTGGCTTCGTCTACATCAGGTCGCGCCGCACAGAAGTGAGTCGCTGGAAGCTGCCGCTCTTTGAGAAGCTTGCAATGGCGCTTCTGCATGGGCGGCGCTTCGAAGAGCTGGCTGGGCTTCTCGATCGTCATCTCGACTCGGTACTGGAACTTGCCTGCCGCGAAGGCATTCGGCGCCGTCTTGCGAATTGGCTGCGTCCAACCCTAGTGCTGCCGATGTTCACCCGTGGCGCGAACGGAAACATTTGCACGGTGGATGCTCCGATGTCTCGTCTCGCCAAGCTGTGGCGGGCAGCACGGGACAGGGCGGCCCACGCCATGGAGCCTTCGGAGAAGGTTCGTGGCCGGGCACAAGGAATCTTGACAAGTCTGCTCTCGTCGCGGAAGTTTGCTGCCTACCTTGCCCTAGCCCATCCTTACTTGTGTCTTCGCATCATGCAGCGGGTCACCAGGCATGTGGAAGACTTCCAAGACGAGTGCTTCGTCGCATTCCTTGAGGATGAAGGCAGCGTGCTGTATGCGGAGATCAAGAACAGTGAGCAGCTCGCAGGGCAGCAAGGTCACAGGCTGGATCTCCCCGAGGAGAACCGGTTGCTCCGGTTCTACCTTAGCGATGTCTCCGTGGCTGGCAACCTGGGTGTCTTCCGCTCGATTGGCGAGGCGGCACTGGCGCGGATCGAAGTTGATGATGTGCTGATGGGGCGCCTAAACGGCCCCTTGTTCAGGTATCAAGAGGTCGGCTGCCATCGGTGCCCAATCTACACGTCCATCTATTTCTTCCGCATCATGGTTCTCGAGGGGCTTCACCAGCGCTCGAACGACCATCTGTGGCTGCATTACGCGCATCACTTCGCCGAGAAGTTGTTGTCCCGTGCCCGCCCCGTCCAGCCGAGTGACGAGATCCACGAGTTCCCGACGCCGCTGGCCTATCTGTTGTACTGCTTGGTCGACGTTGCGTGCGACTGGATTGAAGACGCCATGGTGCTTACTCAGGAAGGGGACGTGATCCAGGATGACGTGCAGGAGGGAAGACACGTCTACATCTCCTTTGAAGCGACGACAGCCCTGGGTGCGGTGCTTGAGCCGATCATACTCTCCGACCGAGTACCGGACCGGCTCAAGAGCGAGTTGCTTGAGGTGGTCCTGAACTCTCTCAAGAGGGTGCAAGGGCCCAAGCGCCTCGCCGAGCTCGCTGGCGCGATGTGCCGCAATGTGATTACTCCCCACGGGTTCCGGGGGGACGCGCGATACCTAGCGCTGCTCCGTTACTTCTTCGATCGGCAGGACCACGTCCTGCGCGGGGATGTGCGGCGCTTCGATGATGCGCTCGCCGAGGCTGAGTCAACAGCGCGCTAGGAATACGCCGGATGGGCTGCGTCGGCGCCTGCCGCTCCTAGGTGCGACGTCTGGTCGCGGCCCGCGGTTAGGCGTCGACAGCCTCTTCCAGGAAGAGCGTCGGCACGATGCAAAAGCCCCCGGCATACAGCTGGACGATGCAGTTCGCGCGCGGTGCGCGAGCCTTCAGAACCTGCCTCCCACCGGGCTGCGCCAGGAGCGCCTCCTCTTGCGTGAGATACCACCACGTTTCGATGCCATAGCTGGAGGGGCAGGTGTACAAGTCGATCGCCTCGTCCAGGCCGCGGTGGATGCGTTGCTCCTCGGTGGACATGACGTCACACAGGTCGTCCTCCTCGACGTCGAGCAGCAGACTTTGGACTCCGTTCGTATTTGCGCTCGTGCGACCGGTGCGCGGAAGTTGCTCACCGAGCAGACGCAGGAACGCCTGACTCGTGAGGTCGCCCTTCAGCTCAGCGAGGACGGCGACGAGGTGGTCGCCGGGGGGCGTCATCTTGCAAAGCGCGCGGCCGTCGTCGAGGCTCAACGGTTCGGCGGTGTCCGTGAGCAGGTTGAAGATGCGATCGGCGGGGTGCGCGTGGATAGAGAGGGTCATGCGATTGAGATGAGGTGTTGAAGAGGAGTCCACCAGCTATTGCGGGTGCCACCAGACGGTGTAGCGTTGCAATCCGGGCATGTCAGGCGCGCGGCAACGTCCGCAGCAGGAACGCCTTGCATGGCAAGGCATTTCCTCAAACAAAAAAGTTTCGCCTGCATGCGCCCCGCTTCCGGTCTCAGATGGCACGCGGCTCCGCAAACCGGAGGAGTTGATCCCGAATGGCGTCTCACGCTCCCCAGCCAAGGGGGCTCATCCAGCCGACCCCAAACTCCGTAGGAACGCGAAGCGCGTCAGCGTGAACGGCCAGCGGCAGTCACGGCTGAAATTTCTTACCGGGGATCCCCGTCGTGTTCATCGCGCGATGACCGGCGCCAATTCGAATCCCATCGAGAAGCCAAGCGAGCATGTGCCATTAGCGTGAACTGCCCATCCGGCAGCACCAGCAGGCGCGTACACGTTGCTTCCCGTGCCTCTATGCAACCCAGCAGTGGACGCCGCCAGCGACCCAGGGCAGATACACGGTGCCTGTTTCCAACTGTTACATATTCAAATCGGCTGAATTTGCAGGCAGTTTTCGCGGTGGATTGAAGGCGGGAAGGAGAAATTGAGCATCGCCGGTGCGACATGGGGACGTCAGAACACTACACCGTTGGTGGCCACCCTGGTCACGCTAACAACTGCATCTTCAAAAGTGACGCAAACCACCACCCATTCCGAACCCGAGACGCAGGAGCAAGCCTGCCGCGCTGCCCGCTCCATGAAGGCGCTCTTCTCCCACGCCGAATTCGAAGACCTCGAGCCTGTTCCCTACGCCTTCAGCATGTTTCGGCGGCATTTCCGGGTGCTCGTGCTCGACCAAGTCCTGGAGCCGATGCTCACTATCGACGGAGCTTGGGGTGGCCTCGAGGAGCTGAGCTTGAAGCGCCGGCTCTACGGCGAGCTGAGCCAAGACGACCATAAGCGCGAGCGTGAACTCACCGAACTGCTGCATCAGGTGGGCCTCAGTTATGTGTCCGCTCGCGAAGCCTGGGACCTTGGAGCCCTCCAAGGCGTGCTGCAGGTCATCAATCCGCAGCGACTCGCGTCGCGCTTTCCGACGCTTGTGCCGTGGGACGGCGAAAACCGTCTGTTCACGCTCATCCGCTGCCGCCGCCACGAAATGCGCTGAGAACTCCTCCCTCCCAACCTGCTCCCTGCATTCCGACATGACCACCATCAACCACACCAATCATCACATCGCCGCGCCTCTGTCGATGACCGAACTCACCACGCCCACCGAACTTGACGCTGCCATGCGCCAGGACCTGCTCAGCATCCAGCTGCTCGGCAGCACCCTGACTATCCAAGATGCGTGGGTGGCGTTGAACCACCACGTTCGGCTCCTGGGTGAGGACCCCAGTGCTGCGCAAGCGCAGGCCAAGGAGATGGCGGAGGTCGCGCTCGCCCTTTGGAGCGCCGGCATTGAGTACGTCCAGTCCGAGCCGGGCTTTCCTTGCAAGCACGAGGGCTGGCTGTGCGTGTTGAACTCGGACCTTGGCGCGACGAACTATGAGGCGATGGACGGATGGGTCATCCCTTTCGACACCGTCATCACGCGCATGCTCAACGACTGAGGCTTCGCGGGGCTGCCGAAAGGCCTGCCCCGTCAGCCCGGCGCGGGTAGCGAAACGGTCGGATCGCCGAGGATCACGAGTGTCTGTCGGTCCATCGCCACAAGCTGGCGGTAGAGCGCCCAGTCGCGGGCGCCGGGTTGGTTATGGTTAATGGCGACGATGGCGTCCTGCCATTGCCCGTAGAACGCGCCAGCTTCTACGAACACCTCGTGCAGCGCGAAGCCGATCGGCGTGCGTCGGTCCGTCTGGTACAGCCTGCTGTACAACGCCTGGAGCAGCACATGCGTCAGCAATTGGCCGGTGGCCGGGTCACGCAAGGTCCAGTCGAAAGTCGGTTCCACGTGCCCGACGAAGGCGCGCAAGGGATTCACAGCCCCGAGCAGCTGTCGCGGCAGCGGCGCGACCATCGCTTGCGCTGCGCTGGCGACTCCGCGCAGGATCTTCCCAATTGAGGCGTCTTCCCCCATCAACTGCTCGTAGCGCGACACCCGGTCCGATCCTGCCGAGCAGCAGGCGTGCGCGTACCAGATGGCCCCGGCGGGCCTCCATTTGGCGATGTGGTCCAGCGCCAGTGGCTGATGATTGAGATCCACCGGAAGGCCCAGCGAGGCACGGATCGCATCCGAATCGTCGAGCGGCCCCGTCATGCCGTGGCTCGTCGTTACCACCAGGCCCGGCTTGTGCTCCTGAAGCCCCGTAACGAGCTTCGCGGCTGTGGCGTCAACGCCGGTCAGCCGCCGTCGGCCCACTAGGTCCTTGTCCTTCTCGAACAGCTCCCACAGCCGTCCACCAATGCCACGCGCCATCAGCCAGGTGATGTCGTCGGAGCCGTGATCGACGTTCCATATCAGCGGCGCAAGCGGATTGCTCTTCTCGCCTGGCCAGTCTTCGATAAGGGCGTTGACGTAGTTGTCCAGCCCTGGTCCCGGTGGCAGGTCGAGCCGGCCGACAAAGGTGGACATGTTTAGCGCGTACTGCACCGGCCACGGGATCTGCTCTGGCGTGCCGTAGATCAGGAGATAGCGGGGGATCCGGCCTTCACTAGTACCAGGTCGCGGCGCCGCCGTGGCAAGGTCCTGTGCCTTGTTGGTCCCCGGGTAATAGCGTCGCAGATAGCCTTGTTGCAGCTCCGGGTTCCAGCGCAACACCGGTGACCCGGGGCGTGCCGCCAGCAATCTGCGGATCGCCTCGGGCGCGTCGTCGGCCCGAGCAAGTTCTTCGTGCGAGAGTCCCGGTTTCTCATGGAGCACCAGTCCCCAGCCCACCTCGGGGTGGCTCCAGTCCCGCGCGTCTACGGGCGCTGCCGGCGCGAGCCACGTCGATGGCTTGCGGCTCACTTCCCTCTGCGCCCAAGGTGTGCGCCGGGGCAGTGGGTCGCGGTTGGGCGTGTCGCCCGCCCAGGCGTTGATCTGCACTTCCGCAGGTCGCTCGATCGGGCTCATTTAACCCCCTTCCGCGCAACGCGCTGCGAGGCCCAGAGCCTTCGATTGGCCCAGCGGCTCATGCGAAGTTGCCACCGCGGTCGGGCCGCAGATGCATTGGCACGGCGGGTTCCTTGTCGAGAATGGCCAGCACCGCGTCGGCGAGGTCGGACGAGCCGCTCGACGCGACGGCCCGTAGCGTCGTCGCGACCTGGTCGATACGCCTGACCATATCGGCTGCGTTCTCAACCCTACAGACTTTTAGGCCGCGATCCTGCTGATACAGGATCGGCAAGGACCAACGGCCAAAGGTGTCGTCCGGACCAAGTTGCGCCTCCGCATGCAGACGTGAGCGCGCATGAGCGACCGAAGGGCCGAGGTCGATCGTAGCGGTAGCGCCGTTGCTCAGCGAGTTCACGGCTTGGCGGATTGCACTGAAAGCCTTCGCGTAAAACGCCGACGCGAACAGCGTTGCGTCCACATCTCGGATCGGTTCGGCCATGCCGATCGCGACTGGACTCGCGGTCGCAGCCAGCGCGCGAGCCATCGAGAACATCTTGGGAGCGCTCTGCGCGCCAGAACAGCTATTCAGGATAGTCATCCATGTGCTGCCGGAGCTGACCAGGACCTCAGTCAGTCTTTCGATCGACAACAGGATGGATCCGGTGGGCTCTTCGATGTCGTGGTCGTTGATCGACGCGAACTCGAGCAACTGCAGACCAGCCTTGCTGTGGCCGTGGCAGAAAAAATGCAGGATCTGCGCAGACTCCGCAATGATCGACTTCTCGATCGACACCGCATCCGATGGCATCTGTTGCAGCTTGATGCCGGGCAACTTGCCGGCCGCAGCTTCCTCCTGTGCTGTGTCTAGCAGCTCCTGTTCGCCCAGGTAGATGCTGGCAACGATGTCGAGTCCGTCCTGCCGCGCCGCGCCCACAGCGTTGGCGATCTCATCGAACTCCTTCTTCGCCGTCACGTTAGCGGGCGACAGATAGGCCGCGAGTTTTAGAGGTGCAGAGAACAGCCGCACCGGCAGCGTCGACGTGGCGGACACGGAGGAGACCAGACGCTTGACGCTGCAGCGACCGTTGACCGCCAGGAAGCCGGCGGGCGGGTCCCCGTACAAGGTCTCCCAGCGTACGTCGGGGCAATCCGCGTCAGCGCTCAGCGTGAACTCGAGGGTCGTGAGGCCCGGTGCAGGCGTGCCGAAAATTTGCTCCAGTTCTGCGGTAACGGCCGTGTGCGTGGCCAATGCTCTGCGAAGTTCCTCGCCGTATTGCGTGACGATGGTGGCAGTGCTGAGCGGCGGCAATCCTGCTGGAACCTGCAACGGCCGGTACTGATGCATTTTCGGATAGGTCACTGCCGGCCGCGTACGCAGCAAGCGGAACAGCATCGTCCCGTCGTGTTGGTCGGCGATCTCAATGGTGGCTTCACGCATCACTTCTTCATCCCCCGCTTGCTGGCGAACTCGGAGACCACTCGCTGAATTTCCTTGCGAATCTCGTCGACCTGCTCGTCGACCTTGCGTTCCCTGCGGCGCAGCCGCTCTTCCAACGAGGACGTCGACAGCAGTACGTCCTTGGACAAGCGGCGGAACTCCTCGAAGCGTGCCGACTCCAGGAACCTCTGCGTGGAAGCAACCCAGCTAGGTGGCGCATTGACTTCCGTCGCGCGGATCACCGGCAATGCGCCGGTCACATAGCGTAGTAGGCGATCCTTGAACGGCGCACGCCTAGCCAGCAACTGTGCCGCAGCCGCGCCAAAGTCGTCCGAATGCGCCATGCCCAGTTGCGCAAAGCCCTCTACGAAGGAAGGATGGCAATACAGCAGGCCATCGCCCAGCACGGGCGCGGGTGCCGGCACGCCGCCTAGCAGCAAGCGGCAAGCCACGTTGAAGGCTTCGACTGTCGACCCCGTGGCCACGGGATGGCACAGCACCGCGCCTGGGCGCCGACGCGCCAGCGCGTCGGCAAAGGCGAGCATTCCCTTCCGATCGCCCTCCATGGCGGGGACGAAAGTGGCTGCACACGCGCCGATGCGGTTTAGCAGCAGTTCGAGTTCCGCCAATCCGACCATGGCATCCGGTATCCACGACTCTTCGTCCTCGCAAGCGCCAGGCACGTCGGAGGTGGCAGCGGAGTCGGTGAACACCAAGTGCGACGACGTCTCGGAGGCGCGCGCTCGTGCCAGCACAAACAGCGCATCGACGCTGTCGCCATGGAGTGCTTCGAGCATCCACGTCGTCCAAGCGGCGGCGATGGTCAAGGGACTGGAGGTCGGAGGCACCAGTGCATCGGTTGCGAGAGGGGGCGGGAGGGGCTCATGCACGAGCACGTCGACATCGCGCGCCAGTCCCCGCAGTCTCGAGCGCCACGCCGTCGTGGTGAACACGTGGACCTGCGTCTTGATGCGGCCAGACGCCTGTAGCACCGCATCCGCGATCACGCGCACGCGGTGGAGGACCGCTTCGGTGTCCTCCGTGGCGGGTACATCTACGATCACCGCTGCCTGCAGCACGTCCGCGCGCTCCACCGGACGATCCGGGAAATCTGGCAGCCGCAGAACCGGCCGACGCAGCGAGTCGCTAAGACGCATCTCCCAGGGCGCGGTTCCGAGCCAACCATACGGGCGCAGCAAGCGCAGCCAGAGCGGCTCCGCCGGATCCATGTCGCATGCAGCCAAGCGGAATCGGAGGTCTTCTAGCACGCCGGGAGGCACGTCGAGCTCACCGCGGCCGGACGGGTCGAAAGCGTCGTACGGCACATCCCAGGGCGCTCGCAAGTTAGGAAGCTCCGCCGATGGCGCGGCCTCGGCGCCGGCATTCGCCGCGTCGAGTTCGAAATGCACGATCGGCCCGTCCTTCCGGAACACCAGTCCGACGCTCAACACCACCAGCTTACGCGGCGGCTTCAGCAGCTTCTTCGACAATCCGCCGACCACGTCGAGGCTGGTTTGTAGAAGTCCGCTGAAGTCTGGTGCCGCCATATCAGGCCACCATTTGCTGATGCAGCAGCCAGGCCGTGTACTGCGTCGATACGTCACCGTGCGACGACACGCGCTTGCCTTTGGTGCCATCGAAGGCGATCAGCCCCGGGGCGCGCAGTTGGGGCAGCGGCGTGCCGGGCGCGGGCATTTCGTTGACCATCGTCTCTCTCGCTTTGCGCGGGCCGTAGCCGCCCAGCGCGGCGTACTTGCTGGGCGGATCGCCCGCTTCCACTGCCTCGCCCGCGTGCTGTGCGCCCACTTGCAGCTCGCCGAGGTCATCGTCGCGCCGCAGCGCCTTGTGGAATACGGTGTGCAGCGGAAAGTCCCAGGCGCTGCAAGTCATGGCTAGCCCGTTCTTCACGCGCTGGGGAACCGCCACATAGCCGCCCGCTCCTTCACGTCCCGGCACCTCCGCCGCGAAGCACAGGTGCGAAACTGCCGGCTGCAGCAGCAGTACGCTTGTCACCTGTCGGGGGAGGTCCTTGGACGCGATAGCCGACAAGACGACCTTGGCACCGTAGGAGTGGCCAACCACGTGTACCGGCGCCGGTGACCGCGCGAGCAGGTCACTCAGCAGCGCCGCAACACCGTTCCAACCCACGGTGCCGGCACGGTCCTTCATCTGATAGACCGAAGCCACACGCAAGGCATTTCGTGGGTCGAGGAATGACAGGAAACCGGCATCTTGCACGGCGCCTTGCGGTCCCTGGCCGAGGGTTCCGCCTTCCTGAAGCTCGTCGCTGTCATCGGGCACCGGCCCCGCAAGGCGTTGAAGTGCGTCCATACCGCGGTACATGTCCGCGGGCTGCGGGCTCTTCCGCTCGTTACCCTCCCTGCTGTCAGGGCTGCCAGCGTCGTTCTTCACTGCACGTGCGGTCAGTTCAACCAGTTCCTTGGTCTGAGTCGCATCAAGTCGATCCTGCTCGACGAGCGCGTAGAAGCGAGCGCGCTCGTCGCCTTCCAGTTGTTCCGCGAGTTCCTGTTCGAAGCGTTCGAACGGGTCGGATCGGCTCCCTGCGACGCTGGTTGTTGCCATATCCGGCCCCTTGTCGAACGAGAGCCAGGTGCTCGGCCACAGGATGCCGACGAAAATCGGTTCAGTGCCGCTTCCCGGATACGTCGTACGGTGCGCCTCCAGGTGCCTCAGCAGCCCGGCGTAACGCTGGGTCGCTTCTTCGTACTCGTTGTTCCAGCCATGGGAGAACAAGATGACAGGGGCCTGGGGATTCGCAGACACCGCAGCCAGCAGGGCGTCGCGCGTCTTCGGCGATGTGCAGATTCCCTTCTTGTCATAGCGGACCAGCCAAGCCGGCATCCTGACTCCTTCTAGTGAAATGGAACCAGGATTCATGGACATGGCGCTACTCCTTGACGTAGGTAATAGTCAAAGCTCGAATAGTGCGCGGGCCTGCCGAGGATCGCATCATCAATTCGCAGGACGATTGACCAACAAGATCGCCTCCTGCAACGGGGTGGCCGACAAATCCTATATGTCAGCTACGCACCGACGTAGGGTCGCTACGTGGCTTCGCACCCTCGCCGAGTCTGGGCCGATTGCGCGGCCGACTCACGTCGGCTTGGCCCCGTGTTTGGAAGCTGCCAGACGACGGAGAGTCGTTAATGGTGGCCCGGAGTGGAGGGCACATTCTTCAGCGATTGCCGTCCCTAGCGCTTCGTAGCCTGCTTCCAGGCGGCCATGACGACGGTGACGGTCTTCGCTCCCCCCAACGACTCCGGCGCATAAGCCCTAACGCGAATCTCCACCGGCACGGCTTCATCAGAGAGTCCCTTCAGCGCTAACCCGAGCTTGTCGCGGAACCGCGGCAATGAGCCGGGAAAGCCGCTGAGGCGATGGAGCGTCTCGACTTGAATGGGATAGGGTTCGCTGTGGGTGGAGTAGAACGCCACCAGCCAAGCCTTCAATCCGGAGACACGAGCGCTGAGCGCTTGGTCAGGTATGCCCCACCAGCTCTTCAAGCCAAACAAAAGATGCGTTGGGCGAGGCAGGGCGATTGCCAATCCCTGCGAGGTCTCCTCCCAATCCAGGAGGCGGGGAACTTCGACGCTGACAGCGACAGAGACGAGCCTCACAGACGTACCTCGCAGGCGTTGAAGGCTCTCTCTAACTGCATCACGGCTGGCAGCGTTGTACTGAACACCGGACTCGCGGCCCACTAGGCGACCGACCAGGTTGTGCACCGTTGTCGCCAGTCGCACCTGCGTGCCGTCCGTTTCTACGGGCATATGCCTGAAGAGTTCGACACTGGCAGCGTAGACGCGGCGATCGAACGCTCCAAGCCTAGGGCCAACAGATTCTGCATATGTCTCTCCATGGCGCCACGACAGCGGTGGCTGCAGATCCTTGTCCAGCTGCATACGGCCAACTGTGGACCGTTCCGGCGAAAACAGGGGACCACGTACGAGGACTAGCGGCAGCGCCACGCTGCCGTGAGCAGCCATAGGAAGGTAGATCCGTTTCCCGACCGTCACCGACCTCCGCCGTCTTTCGTTTTCGACCTGTTCGGCCGAAGCATTGTCGGGAAGCTCCCCAACCAGCTCTTGCTGTGCCCGTTCTGCTCGGCGGGCTTTCGCCGCTGCGGAGGCGACCGCATTCTTGTGCAGGGTCGGTAGAAGACTGTTCTCTGCCACATCCGTCAGGAGCTGGGAGGCAGACGCGGCGTTGAGCCTATTTGAGCTGGTCATTCTCATCAGCCTCGAAAGCCGAGGAGCCAGTGGATGGAAGAGCGAAGGGCATGTCCTATAGCGTAAAAGGACATGTCCTATAGCGTAGGTTGACATGTCCTATAGCGTAAAACAGCATGTGGTATCGCGTAGATTCTCCCTGAGTTCAGTTCGGTGGCGGCGGACAACGGCAACTATTTTGGGGAAGATTTCGCGGTCAACGGCGCGTGCAGACGGCTCCCTAATAGGTAATAGATAAACATCATCCGTCGCAAGAGAAAGCGTTGCACGCGGCTGGGGAGTGAGAAGGAGACCGGAAGGGCAGCGAGCACCCACGCCCAAAAGAATCCCTTGCCCATTAGCCTGGTGAAGAGCACTTGGCTCGTTGATTGAACGCGATCGCGTGCGGCTAGGCGCACGCCCTGGTAAGTCGCAAAACTGATAGTCAGTCCGGACCAAACGCCTCTCCTCGCCAGATGGTGTTGAGATCGGAGCCGACCAGGAGCGGCGCCGACGCAGGCCGACCTATCGACAGGCGTGCGCCGCTGCACCTCTTCCGTGCTGACCAGCTTCTCTGATCGCCAAGCGCACCGCGATGGGACCTTTTGCGTTGGCGAGTTTTGGCCAACGCGGCATTGACACGTCCGCAGGACGCTGCCTAGCCAGCGGCCATGGCTCACCTTGTGAGCCATGTTGGCAATAAGCTTCCATGGCACGACTGCCAAGGGATCCTGCGCGATGACTCAGCAACAACCTCTTCAGCGCCTTCTCCAAGCTATGGATGAGGCAGGTCTCGACCTGTACGCTCTTGCCCGCCGAGCAGAAGTATCAGTGGAGCGCGTATCCGCTGCAGTCGTGGATCCAGCTCACTGTGATGTCGAGCTTTTGGTGACCCTCGCGGCCGCGTTGGGTCTTGAGGTGCTCCTTGAACCGGCTACGCCGGCAGTCCGGCAGTCTGGCCCCGTGCCGTCATTAGTGGACTTCGCCGTCGCTCGGATCCGTGTTCAAGGCGGACAGAAGGGAGGCGGGGAGGACTTCTGAGATCCCTCGGCAAACTTCTTTGGAGTGAGTCTGCCGATTGAGACGCTGGCGCCAATCGCGAGACTGCCTCGCATTCACGCTGCTGCGGTGACGCCCCAGAGTTCGGGACTGTTTCGAAGTCCATCCAAACCTTGCTCCGGGAGCCCTCCAATGACACGTCAAACCAGCAGCCGCGCCTTCGCCTCGCGCCGTCCCCCCTTCGCTGATGAGCCCGCCCACCGATTTCCCCGGCGGCGTCTGCCGCGGCTAATCATGCAAGGGCTGGCGCTCTCCGCATCCACGAGCTTGCTGGTGTTCGGTCATGTCGATCCCGCAAGCGCGACCACGTCGGCGACGACCCAGGCGGTCAAGTCAACACGGGCCGCCGCAGCCACGCCACCGCGGATCAAGACCCTGGCAGTCGACGATCTCCCACCGCTGACGATCATCGCGGGGCAGTTTGCCCTTGTGAGCTACGACAACTCGGTAGCCGCGGGGACACCAGGCGCTGGCGGCAGCTCCGAGATCAGTCCCAATGGCCACACGGCTCCGGCGGTGGCTGCTGCAGCGGGATGGAACCTTGAGGTCGCGGGCGGCAGCGTTGTCCAAGGCGGTGCTACGCAACCCGCGTTGGCGCTTCAGTCCAATGGTGGCCGTGGGGGCGATGGCGGCAACGCGCACAGCACTTCGGGCTACGGCAACGGTGGTGCCGCAGCTTTCGGGTCCAATGCCGGCCCGATCTATCTGAACTTGGACGCCGGATCGGACGTGTCCAGCGCCGGAACATCCCCCACGGTGGCTTTGAGCGCAAATGGTGGTGCAGGCGGCAACGGCGGCACGCCGAACAACGACGCTGGCAAGAGTGGACAAGGCGGCCTCGGCGGCGATGGTGGCACGGTGCAAGCCACGCTGTCGGGCAGCATCCACAACGATGCGACCTACACGGGCACGGCGCTCAACGCAGCGGCAGTGTCCATTCGCAGCATCGGTGGCGATGGTGGTGGGACGCACAACGACACGGCACGCACGACAGTCGATCACGCCAGCGGGAACCCTGGCGGCACCGGTGGTACGGGCGGCTCCATCACGGTGGACGCATTCAACCCGGACAGCACGCAGGCGCCGGCATCAATCTCGTCGACGGGCTCGGGCATCTCCGCGCTCAGCGCCGGCGGCAATGGTGGGTGGGGCGCATTCGCGCATCCTTCGCTACAGGCAAGCTTATGGCGGTGCGATCGTGCGCAAGCGACGCAGCTCAATCGCCGGATGCCACAGGCGGCTGGCGAAAGGAAGACATGCGTCGAATAGAAAGAGCCCTAAATGGTTCCTGCTGTGAGGGTTACAGCACGAGCGCCGCCTTCACGTCCACGACGTCACCATCCCGCGCTTCGCTGCGGCAGCTTTTCCACCGGATGTGCGCGAATCTCCGCGACTTCGGTGGAGAGCCTTATGAATCAACGATTTACTGGTGCTCATGCGCCAAGTTGAGGCGCATTCTCTCGACAAGGTCTATAAACCTACAGCGCCGTCCATCAACCTACACGTTGGCTAGCGACGGCTTCTAGAGCAGTTACAAGGTGCCAGCACAGGCGCTGCTTTAGTTCGTCACGCATCGGCTCCAGTTCGCATACCCAATGCGGGCGCGAGCCAGTAGCAATGGTGCGTAGGAGCTGCTCCAGGTAGTCGTTGCTACGTCGCTGGACAAATCGGCGACGTTCGTGAAGGGCCCCGACGAAATCCCGGAAGGTCATTGTCGAGTGAGTCGGATGACCAAGAAAGTAGGCCTCGTCCAGTAGCTCCCATGGGAGTCGATGGAGAACGCCTAGCGCAGCGCGAAGCTTGGCGAACGTGACAACTTTGAAGCGCCGGCCGCCCAGCCCGCTGCTAATGACGATCCCCAGGTACTTCACACGACCACCCACACCGCACACTACGACCCCACCACTGAGACCAGCGTACTCGTATCCATCCTCGTGCATGAAGTTGACGAACACGGGCTGCCCGTCGTCCCCCACTGAGATCATGCCCTGGAAGGTGGTGAGGCGGATCGTTGCCATCTGCTGGATCGACCCGTCCTCCTGCTCGGGATGTTCGTACGCGTTCGTCTGCTCTGGGTAGCCAGCAACTACGGCCGTCGCTCCATTCACGACCTCGTCGGGCCCACAGAACAACGTGTGGTCGTCCCAGTTCAGCACATCCGGCAGTCCGAAGAGAACCATGGGGTTCATTTCAACAATGGCAGCATCAAATTCAGCGAATCCGCCGGGTGCCATGTCGTGCATCCGGACTGGCATCAGGAAGTCCATGAGCTCGGCTGGCGGCTCATGCCGAATCGTGGTCCAGAAAGGGGAGTCGTTCGTGTACTGATTGCCGGTGGCGTTCCGGATGACATGGCTCGGCGTCAAGAGATAGATTCGGCCCTGACTCTCTAAGACGATCGCGGAGCCGTGCTGATAGAAGGACTCGAAGTCGAACGCGCTTTGTGCCTCACCAGGTAGCTTCGTGCCCGTGAATAGCATGCGCCGAACCACTCGGAGCGCGCCGCTTGTGAGAATCTGCTGGGCGACGTCAACGTCGAACATCGGGGACTTTCTGTGGATTGGCAGGGGGACAGACACGACTCCCAACGATGCGATCGTTCGGGCACCGTCAGGACAGAGCCCTAGCGGCATCCCAGATTGCATACGCGAGGTCCGTAGCAGGCTGCTCCTCAAACGCTTCATGTAGCCGAACCCAGGCCATCCAGTCGTGTCGGTCAGGAAGACTGTTCGGTGCTCGATAGACCGGCACGTGAACCCAACGTCCCGCCTTTGCTTCAAGGTCTGCCGACACGTGCGCCGCGGTGTCGTGCGGATCGCCGAAGCTCAACTGAACAGCGCGGGTATCGACGTTCAGATAAAGGCGGGCCCCGCGCCTGAGCATCACTTCAAAGTCCTCATCATCGAGGTCCTCGACGAGTCGGTAAACAGCACGCTGGAGTTGGGAGAAGGAGAGATTCATTGCAGTCCTGAGGGAAGACGGCCCCGCGAGGGGTCAGGACTGGTATAGGTGCGTCGAACTTTCCATGTGAACGGCGACATCGCCTCGCGCTGCAAGAACGCCTTGGCGTTCCAGGTATTTTTCGAGCGAAGTTTTTTTCGACGGGCGCCCCGTCGAGCCAACCCGGAGGGTTTCTCGACCGGAAAAGCGAAGAACAGGGTGCCGCGCCGGGAAAGCACCCCGTGCCGACAAAGGTCAGTCTTTGACCGGTTCGACGCGCTCTGCAGCGCGAACCACGATCGGAGCGACGGTCAGTGCGCGAAGGTTGCGCTCGATCTTGACGAGCAACGAGATGAACACCAGGAACAAGAAGGAGCCGAAGACGGCGCCTGCCATATACAGCTGCGTCATCGCGGTAGCCTTGTTTCTGGCCTCTTCCGCTGCGGCGTCAATCTGCGCTTGGCCGCGGTCCTTCACGCGCTTCTCGAAAGCTGCCTCATAGGTAGCGAGCGCATCGTTGACGACGTCGACGGGGGAAACCTTTCGAACCGTCGCGCGGGGTGCGGGCTCCGGCGCTGGCTCTTCCTGCTCGCCTTCCGCAACGGACGCGGCAACTGCCGGCGCGACTGGTGCAACCGCTGCTTGCGGTTCGATCAGCTTCACCACTGCGGGGTCGGCAAGGGTCGTTTCCATCGCAGTGGCTAGCCCGGTCGCGAAGGGCTTCGCATCGTCGGTCTTTGCGTACGGCTCGGCTTTGTTCTTCAGCACCGTGATGACGCGGTCGTGAGAGATGCTTTGGAACTCTGGGCCGGCCTTCTTGAAGAAGGTCACGATCGCCGCAGCCGCGCGATCAAGTTCGGCCTTGTTGGGCGTGTCCTCGCCTAGGGCTTTCGCCGGCACTTGAGCGTCCGGAGTGGCCACCGGGGCCTTCTCAGCCCGGTGCGCGAGAACCTGTTGGGTGATCTCCTCCGGCTTGACGGTCACTGAGGTGTCTTCCGCCGAAGGCTTCACTTCTTTCCAATTTCCACCCGCTAGCGCCAAGAAGATGACGCTTGCCAACAGCATGAGAGTTGCAACCAAGATGATGACTAGGCGCAGAACGCCGAGGTAAGCCTCTTCGACTTTTCGCAGTACGGACATGCTCATTTCCTCCCTAGGATGTTTTGGAGCGGTTTTGGAAGGGGTGATCTCGGCAGGTGGGTCCTACCTGATTTGACAGAGGGCCTGGAGTCGACTCAGGGCGTTGCTTGAAGCCGCGTCGTGAACTCGGTGAAGCACGCAGACAAGGCGGCGCGCCCGTCGGCATCCCACGCGGGAATGCCGCGAAAGGTTCGCTCAAGCTTTGAGCCCTTAGAAAAGAAGCCGACCTGGACCTCTTTCTGGCTCCGCATGACTTCCGCGATGAAGTCCATGCCCGCGTTGATCTCGACCGTGGACAGGATGGCGAGCTCTTCGCCGGCCATGAGGTTCTGTTGGTTGAGCGGATCTTGGCCTGCAATTCGTGCCCAGCTCCGATCCAGACCTGCGGGCTTGACCGTGCCGGCAGACATCGTGGCCTTCTTCAACTGTGTCTTCACCAAGGCGAAGCCCGGCCTCTCGAGCCAAAAGTTCACAGAGACGGTGATGTAGTCGAGCGTGGGTGTCGTGCCGTCTTCGAGCAGCTTGAGATTGAGTCCGCAGCCGCGAAACTTCCCGTCCTTCGTGTACTGAAGCGGCTCCGCTCGGACCACAGCCTTCTCAAGGCTCTGCGCATTGGCGAAGAGCGCCGTCATGGCCGCGGCCAGCGTCGTTGCAATCTTGGCGCGATAGTTCATCCGACCCTCCCGTGCCCGTCATCAGCAGGCTTGTTACGGAGTGTATGGAGAACGGGCGGTGGGCAGTGTTGAAGATGGCGCCGGCGCGCAACAGCCATAGCCCCGCGAGTGCATCTTGTTGAATACGCACGCGCAGCCGCGACCCACAAACTGACTCCTGCGGCCCTTGCCTTGACTGCTTCCCGTGAGTGAGGCGAGCGGGTTCGGATTCGCCCGGACTATGTTCTTCCGCTGCCGCAGAGCCGGTTAGCGTCAAGAGGCAGGGTCAGGTCTTGTCGGGTGCAGCTCTGTAACGCGGCCCCCGCCGAAAAGGCGCAGCACGAAGACTCGATCGAAGCCTGAGGTCACCGTCGCGGGTAACAGCTCCTCATCGTAAGAGAACCAGGTTGACATGCGGTGTGCGTCCACGACGATCACCAGCCAGGCTTCGTCGCAGCGGCTGCGGTACGCCTGCAGCTTTTTCTCTTTCGCGACCAGAGGCTGCTCAAGGTGCTTCGCTTCGAGACGCTCGACCCAGGTCGAACCGCTGGCGTGGAAAGAGCTCGCCCCTGCGCCGTCCAGACGCATCACGCTGATGTAGCTGATCCAGTCGGGGAACTCGTCGAGGTTTTCCCAAGACGGCCGGCCGATGGACGCGCCGCCTGGCTGACTGGGCAGATACCGCACGGCCAGTTCGGCGACGAGCTGAGCCCTTTCCTCCACGCTGCCTTTGGCGATGGGCTCGTCGGTCA
The DNA here is from genome assembly GCF_007997345.1 of Mitsuaria sp. TWR114. Lineage (NCBI taxonomy): Bacteria > Pseudomonadati > Pseudomonadota > Betaproteobacteria > Burkholderiales > Sphaerotilaceae > Roseateles > Mitsuaria sp. TWR114. Next base: position 22,069 of record NZ_VOSR01000158.1, on the reverse strand, counting down.
GGATCGCGTTGCAGCGCACCCGCGGAAGTCCGGTTTCGTCGAAGAGTTGTCCGGCCCGGGCCATGACGCGCTCGCGCATAGCTTCGCGAGCTTGGCCTGGCACCTCCTCGCCGCAATTCTCCCGATGCAGTTCTGTGAATTCGATTCCGACTACTCGATCCCCGTTAATTAGGAAATCCGGTTCTTCAGATTCCTCAACGGTCCCTGCAGGAAAATTGTTAAGTAAGGCCGAAAAGCGATCTAGGTAGTAGCGCTCAACCTTCTTTTTTGAATTGCTCACAGATTTTTGTGTGCCGGTCAAACTTAACAATTACGAACGGGGCTGACCAGATGGCCCCTGCCTCCAAGACCATGCATTCGTCATGGGGCTTTTTCATTCGCTGCCGGTAGGCATAGCATCACATCGCCGCTGAGGAGGCGACTACGCTACTTGGCTTTGCTTTTTTCCTTGGGCACCTTGGAGAGGTCTAATTCAAGCTTATCTATTCCTTTGGCTTGAAGAAGTTCAATAAACCAAGCAAGGGTAAAGGTGCCGCGTCGAAACCGGGTGCCGATTGAGTCGGCTGAGTAATGTCGGCCTGTGTGGTTGAGTAGAAGACGTCCAATATCTTCATAGGACTCATTGATCGTTAGCTGGCGAATTAGGGTGGACGCATAGTCGTTGAACGGAGTGCGTTCGTTTCGGACTTCAGTCTCCGAAGAATGGGACGATGTGTCGTTGCCCTTCGACATAGGCGGCCTAATAGATTTGTCGGTGAAACATAACTCTAGGCGATCCAAATCGACTGAAGTCGTCCATTTGGACGGATAAACGACGTATTGGACGGATGCGTAATTTTTTCGTAGGACGCATACCTATACCGGGTTGTCCCAGTTCAGGAGCAAGCATGTCCATCAGTACCTACCTTGACCACCGGTTCGCCGGTTTCGCTGGCGCATTGCACAAAGCGCCTTCGAACGCAGTTCTTTTGCTTGGCTACCAGATCGCCGAGCGTCACTTTGCCAAGTCGAAATTGGAGCGCTCCGAGCGAGCGGACATTCGCATTTGCTATAGCCGCGACAGCACCATTTTCTGTGAGGTGCCTTACTTGTTTTTGTCTCATGAGGAGTTTGCGGCTCGCGCTTCGGCCCGAAGGTCCGCGACTCCTTGGCGGCGGATGAGGATTCGCGCGGTACTTGATCTACGCACACCGAATACTTGAAGGTATTTGGGCGTGTGGACCACATCCGTGAGGGTTGCCGATTTTTGGTGACCTGAGCGAGTCATATAAATCAAGGAGTAAATATGCTCACCGACATCGAGCTCGAGCGCAAGTTCTCGGAATTCAACATTAGCCGCGCCGGTCGCGCCCTTGTCCGCCAGATTCGGGACCAGGGTCCCGTTCGCAATCTTCAAAATCGCAACGACTGTGTGCGTACCCGTATTGCCAGTCGCAAGATGGATCGGGCCCTGTACGCCGAAAGTCGCACGGTTGAATACCCCGCAATCTATTTGCGGGAGCGCGACCGTGTTACCGAGGAGATCTGGCCGCAGCCGTGTGAGTTTGATTTGACGCTTGAGGGCTCCCGCGGCGGCAGTACGCGTGTGCAACACATGCCGGACCTCTTCCTCATCGACGACACCGGGTTTGTCATCGAAGAATGGCGGGAGGAAGAGCGCCTCTTGCGGCTTGCCGCTAAGCATCCTGATCGCTTCTACAAGGACGACGCCGGCCGCTGGCATTTCACCCCGGTCGAGAAGCACTGTGAGGCGATGGGCATCCAGTACCGGCTGCGCTCTGCTGATGAGCTTCCGCGCGTCTTTCTCAGCAACTTGCGGTTCCTTGAGGACTACTCTCTTGAGACAACGCCTCCGCTTGAAGACTCGGTGCGACGTCGCATCAAAACGCTGCTTCAGGAGCGGTCGCGCATTCCGCATCTGGAACTCGTGGTGGCCGAGGGTGTGTGTGCGGACGACGTATTCAAGGCCATCGAGGAAGGCTCGGCTTACGTTGACTTGGACAAGACGCTTCTCCGGAAAACGGACGAGCTTGTCATCTATCAGGACAAGACTGTCGCTCAGGCGGACGCACTTCTGAACCAACAGCACATGGCCGCACTTCCGGGCAGCGCGCTGGTGGTGTCGGTCGGCACGAAGTTTCTTTACGAGAAGGAGCCCTATGAGGTGGTCCTGATGGGCACCGAGGAGGTAATCGCTCGGGATTCCACTGGGAAGACAACCCATCTCCCGCTGACGTTGGTGCAAGGCCTGTTCGAGCGCGACAAGCTTGTCGCGGCGGGCCCGCAGGTGCTTCAGCAGGAATTTGACCGCGACGAGCTCTTCCATGCAAAGCGGCTTCAAGCGGCGATCGAGCGGCTCGCAGCAATGAACAACCCTGCAGAGAGCGGCGTGTCGGAGCGCACGTTGAGGTTCTGGAGGCAGAAGGTGGCCGGACTCACGTCACCGCAAGACCAGCTGCGGGCACTGATGTTCGACAACCCCGGCAACACGAAGGCAAAGCTGCCGCTCGATACTCTTGAGTTCGCGACAGAGGCGGCTAAGAGTCACAACACCGTTGCGTGTCCGAGCATCTTCGCTACGTACAACCGGTATGTGGCGCTGTGCGATGAGGCGGGCAAGAAGCCAATGTCGCACACGAGCTTCTACCGGTGGATTCGTGGCGTTGAGGACATTGCACTGCGGGAAGGCCGGCGCAAGGCGTATCAGAAGGCGCCGATTCCACTGACTTGGGACTATGAGCACCCCGTGCACGGGGTCCTCCCGCACGAGGTGGCGTATTGCGACCACACGGTGATGAACGTGTTCCTGAAAGGCAGGAACCTTCCGGACCTGGGCAAGCCAACGCTCACCTTGATGAGTGATGGTGCGCTCTCTAAGGCACGTGCTCTGTTCGTTTCCTATGGGGCTCCCTCGACGGTGAGCGTGCTCATGTGCCTTCGGGACTATGTGCGCCGAAATCACAGGCTGCCTCGAGTCCTGGTGCTCGACAACGGCAAGGAATTTCACAGCACCGCTATCAAACAGTTCTGCTCCACTTTCGGCATTGAGATTCGCTGGCGACGTCGCTCACAGCCTCGTGACTCGAGTCCGATCGAGCGAATGATCGGGTTGACCGAGCAGGAGTTCATCGCACAGCTGAGCGGCAACAGCATCGCGCTGAAGGACCCTCGCGAAGTTTCCAGCTCCCACCAGCCGCAGAAACACATCGAGTGGACTCTGCCGGCCATCCATGGCGGCCTGCAGCATCTGCTGTTCGAGATTCAACCGAATCGCATCCATCCGCGCTTTGGGATGACGCCCAACGATTACGAACGTCGGCTCATCCTTGAGGCTGGTGCTCGCGAGCACCTCATGGTCAGGTACGACTCGCTGATGCGCCTTCTGACGGCGCCGCACTCCGGCTCGGCCACGCGCGTGGTCGATCGCGGTAAGGGCGTGAAGGTCGATGGCCTGTACTACTGGAACGACATGTTCGCGCTGGCCAAGGTAGGGGAGCAGTGCGAAGTCCGCGTGGAGATTTGGCACGCGAGCGTCGTCTACGCCTGCTTCCGCGGAAAGTGGGTCGTCGCTCAAGCGCGCGACGGTGGCCGGCTCGAGGGGCGCTACCGACCGGAAGCGGAGTACCAGCGTCGGGAGGAGACCCGCCGTAGCAAGTCGGAAGCCGACAAGGACCGTCGTTCCGCGAAGCACTCTCGGGAGCGCGCAAAGCTGTGGGTCCCGGAGAACTGGGATGACCGACTTCGCGAACAGCTCGCCGAAGAGTATTACCTCGCCAGGCAACTGGGCATGGCCGAGGTGAGCGACGACGCGCGCAACCCCAAAGGCTTTGATGCGCATCTCGGCCTTTTCCAGGGCAACGACGTCGGCCTGCTCTCGTCGGTCATCGGCGAGGCCGATGAGCGGCCAGATGACGAGCTTGACGGGCACTTCGAGGCGGGTCTGCTGCAGCCCAGCTCCGTGATCGCGCCGGCGTCTACCGCGGTCGCCCCTTCCGACGACCTCTTTTTCTAACCAGCTCCTAGGTCGACGCTCAGTGCAGCGGCGACCGTCCTCAACATCCTCTGAAAGACCAGCCATGTCCAAAATCAACCAAACCCCGTCCGTCCAGGCCTCCCTCCCCGCTCGCTTGGTGGACCTCACTCCGCATCAACACGAACGCATGCAGGCGTTCAAGGATGTGCGCGTGAAGCACCCTGCGCTTCGTACGATCATCGAGGACCTGATGCCTTTGCTGAGTACGGTTAGCGACACCAACGTCATCGTCGTGACAGGCGCCACCGGCGTCGGGAAGTCGACGCTTACCAAGGTGATGTTGCAGCAGCTGATCGCACAGTTCGGCGCGGTGACCGCTGAGGATGCGTCTGCCATCCCACTCGTGTACACAGAAGCGACCCGCAACGGCAACGTCCGCAACGGCTTCGGGCGCCTCTATCAGCAGGTCCTCGATGGACTGGAAGATCCTGGCAAGGGGAGCAAGGTCCCGCGTGTGAAGGCCGATGGACGAATCGTGCTTCACCCGCGCAGTCGCGCAACTGCCGACGACCTTCGTGAAGCGATGGAAGAGGCTTTGGTGCGGAGAAAGACTCGCGTCGTCGTCGTCGACGAGGCAGCCCATCTCGCGCGTTTCGGCAAGGGCGAAGACGTGATGGACACTGTCAAGAGTTTGGCAAACACAACCAACACCAAGTGGCTGTTAGTTGGCAGCTTCGACCTTCTCGATGTGGTTGCGACCAGCGGGCAGATTGCGCGGCGGACCACCATCATCAACATGGAGCGCTATCACCGAGAAAAGGCTGAGGACAAGGTTGCGTTCGAAACGGTTGTGCGGGCGCTCCAGAGCAAGTGGCCTTGCGATAGCACGCCTGACTTCAGCGCAGTCTCGGATGCGTTGATGGACGTCAGCCTCGGGTGCGTGGGCCTGCTGAAGACGATTCTGCTCGATGCCGCCAATCTTCAGATCCGCAACGGCGGGGTCTGGCGGGCCGATTTCCTGAAGAAGGCGGCCAAGTCGAATGGTCTCCGGGAGATCATTCGCAAGGAGATTGACGCGGGCGAACTCAAGGTCCGGGACGCTGTGTACGGCAACTCGTTCTGGAACGACGCGACGTTCGAGAAGATTGCTTATCAGATCGAGCCCACCCATGCCGTCTGATCGCACGCTCTTTTACTCGCTTCCGCTCGCCGGAGGGGGGACCTCCGAGGTCGAAAGCCTCCGCAGCTATGTCCAGCGGCTCGCATTTGCTCACCACTTGCGCCCGCGGACCCTTCTGGAGCGGTTGGTGGAGCGGCACCCCTTCGCGGCTACGAAAGTCCACCCGAAGCACATTCCCGCTAACTGGGAAATTCATGGGGCCTGCGCAGTCGGTAGCGAATTGGTCGAACGACTTTCTGCGGCGACTCTTCAGGAGCTGCAAATTTCGACGATGGGACGCTTTGGCGGTGTCGTATCGCAGATGCAGTTGACTCGCGGCGGACGTGACGAGCGCTACTGTCCGATGTGTGTCCTTGAGTGTGATGAAGGCGAATTGCCCTACGGGAGGCTGCTTTGGGAGGTGCAGTGCGTGGAGGCGTGCCACAAGCATGGCGTGATGTTGCGCACCTCCGATGAATGTGGTGCTCCTTCGACGATGGAGCTTCGGTCCACTGCGCGGCCCTCACTTTCTGGGGTGTGTAGGAAGTGTGGGAGCGTAGGGCATCGCTGCGTCACAACGGAGCTGGATGGAGCTGGAAAGGGTGCACTGGCTGATGCCCAACAGGTTGCTCGTCTATTGGCCCTGCCGTGCGAAATTGGCCACGGCATCTCTGCCGACTCGATGCGTCGCGGCCTCCGCTTGGTGGTGGACACGCATTTCAATGGCGAGGTGGTCAGGCCGGCTCTGGCCGCAGGCCTGTCTCGCGGCGCAATCTGCTCGTGGTTGAAAGGCTCGTTCAGTCCCTCCCTCCCCGGACTGCTGCGACTTTGCCAGCTGGCGGGTGTGGGGCTCGTAGAACTCCTGCAGGGACGATGCGAGCAAATCATGGAGCCGAGCCCTCGCAACCTAGAGAAGCTTCGAAACTATGAACGGGTGGCGATTTCGTCTGAGCTGCTCGCGAAGAGGCTTTCTGAGGCGGCCCAGTCGGCTGCACCGCCCACGATTGCCGAATTCTGTCGCCAGTTCGAGCTTGGCCTCGACATCCCTCGGCTTCGCTGTCCGGCGGAGACGCAGGAACTAAAGTTGGCCTCAATGCGCTTCCGTGAGGAGGCGGTGAAGACTCGTCGCGCTAGGGATTTGGCTGCATACGCGGCAGCAGCGTTGGAGCTCGAGCGATCGGGGCAGCAGGTAACAAGCAGAACGCTACAAGCCCAAGCTGGGCTCATTGCATATGCGGGAGGGGCGAGGGCGTGCTTGATTCAGGAAGTTCTGGCGCGGGTTGAGGGGCACGTCCGTTGAGGCGATCGTCCTGACACCGGAATGCAAAACGGGACCAATTGGTCCCGTTAGCTGGTTAGTAGCTGTTGAGCGCAGCGGTTGCCGCAAGTGTTCAACCATCCACTTGCCGCGAGTGCTTTAAAGCATGCGGTTGCAAAGATGGCAAAGCGATGGTTTAAACCACACGTGTGACAACCGGCTTCTCGGTGTTCTGGTGCGACCGGCAAGAATCGAACTTGCGACTAGGCCTTCGGAGGGCCCAATGATATCCACTTCACCACGGTCGCCATGGGAAGCGCGCATTCTAGCCTCGTTCTGGCCCCGCTCGGCCCAAGCCGATTCAAGTCGTTGAAACGGCACCAGGGCGAACCCGCTGCGCGACCCTCGCGCAACACCTGGCCCGCCCCCGTGCCGACCTTGACGAAAGCCCCAGGGTGGGGCGCCAGGGGGCTGGCTATACTGCGCCGATTTGCTGTTCCCCCGTCCGGGTTTCCCGAGGGCCGATCAAGCCGCGAAACCCCTGCGAAACACGGACGCGCTTCTGCCGTAGTCGATTCGATTCACGAGGAATTCATGAGCGGAACCCAGGACCACGCCAACGCCCAGGACACGCACGCCGACGGTCACGACGCCCACGAAGGGCCCATCAAGACACCCAAGCAGTTGATCGTCGCGGTCTTCTTCGCGTTCGTGATCCCGATCGTGATCATCGTGATGCTCGCGAACTACGTGTCCAGCGAGATCAAGCCCGGCGCCGGCGGCAGCGGACTCGAGGAGCAGGCCGTCGCCGCCCGCATCCAGCCGGTCGGCTCGATCGAACTCAAGGACCTGGCCAACCCCGCCGCGATGAAGTCCGGCGAGCAGGTCTTCCAGGCGCAATGCGCCGCCTGCCACGCCACCGGCGCCGCCGGCGCGCCCAAGCTCGGCGACCATGACGCCTGGGGCCCGCGCGTGAAGACCGGTTTCGACACCCTGGTGCACTCCGCCCTGAAGGGCAAGGGCAACATGGGCCCGCAAGGCGGCGGCGACTTCAGCGACTTCGAGATTTCCCGCGCGGTGGTCTACATGGCCAACCAGGGCGGCGCCAAGTTCGACGACCCCAAGCTGCCCGCCGCGGCCGCTTCCGGCGCCGATGCAGGCGCCTCGGCGCCGGCGAACGCGGCCTCGCAGTAAGCCCTACTCGCGCCAATAGGAAAGCCGACCCGCGGGTCGGCTTTTTCACGTGCGTCGCCGGCCTCACCCCCGGGCGACAGCCCCCTTCGGGTCGAGGGGGGACAGCACCACCCCATGACGGGCGACGAGCTCGGTGTGCGTCGCGTTCGTCATCGACCAGCGACCGGCTTCGATCGCGTCCGCCGCCGGCCCCATATCCTGCGTGTGGACCAGTCCCAGGCCGAGGTCGGTCTCGAGGAACAGGCGGTCCGCATCGTCCAGAACCGCGCCGGTGACCTGCGCCTCGCGGCCGGTGTGGCTCAGCACGCGGCCGTCGGGCTGCAGCCGCCAGATCCAAGGCGCCGCCTCCAATTGGACGTAGACCCGCTGCGGTCCGTTCTGGAAGAACCACGCGCCCGCGTCGTCGACGCCGTAGTTGCGGTCGATGAAGCCGATCAGCTTGTCATGCACGATGCGGCTGCCCTTGACGGCCGGGAAGGGGCCCGCCGCCTGGATGCGCTCGTCGCGCATGTACCAGTCGCCGCGCGCATCCAGCGCCAGCCAGCCGTAGCAGTGCGGCACGTTGGGCCACTTCTTCAGCGCGGCCTCGACGATCGCATCCATGGGCGCTCCTTCGGTCCTTGTGCGGGGCGGCTCAGAGCCGCATCGCCAGCCAGTCGGTGACCCGTTCGGGCATCGTGCGCACGTGGCCCGGCGGGCGGCCTGACGGGAATCCGACATGGCCCCCCTCGCGGGGTTGCCACAGCGTCACGTGCGCGCCCACATGGCTCTGCGCCGGCAGGCTGTGGGCCGGCACGAACGGGTCGTTGCGCGCGTTCAGCACCAGCGCCGGCACGCGGATGCGCGCCAAGTGCGGCTTGGCGGAGGCGCGCAGCCAGTAATCGTCGACATCCCGGAAGCCGTGCAGCGGCCCGGTGAAGAGGTTGTCGAACTCGTAGAGGTTGCGCACCCGCCGCATCCGCTCCGCATCGAACAGCCCCGGGTGCTGCTTCAGCTTGCTCATGGCCTTGGGCATCATCGTGCGCAGGAACATGCGGGTGTAGACCAGCTTGTTGAAGCCCTTGCCGATCGCATGGCCGGCGGCGGTCAGGTCCAGCGGCGAGCAGATCGAGCTGACCGCCTTGACGGTGTCCGCGGCCGTGTCGCCGGCCTCCTGCGCCCAGCGCAGCAGCGCATTGCCGCCCAGCGAGACACCGGCGGCGATCATCGGCCCGCGGTGGGCCGCGCGGAACTGGGACAGCATCCAGCCGATCTCGACGTAGTCCCCCGAGTGGTAGGCCCGCGGGGCGAGGTTGAGTTCCCCCGAGCACCCTCGGAAGTAGGGCATCGCGAAGGCCCAGCCGCGGCGCTGCGCGACGGCGGCGAAGGCCTGCACGTACTGGCTGTCGACCGAGCCCTCCAGCCCGTGGAAGAGCACCAGCAAGGGCCGCTCCGGTCCCGCGGCATGCGGAGTGGTCGTGCCCGCGGCAGCCGTGGCGGCGGGAGGGGGGGCATCGGTGGGGGCGGCCGGATCGATCAGCCACTCGACGTCGATGAAGTCGCCATCCGGCGTGTGCCACCGCTCGCGTCGGAAGCGCGGCGCGGGGCCGTCGTAGCGCCGCGCGAACAGCACGGGCCAGATCGTCTGGGCATGGCCTCCGGGCAACCAGGGAGGCGCCTGGTACTGCATCAGCGGACCTCTCTCAATGCAGGGTGGTCGGCGCGCCCACGGACACGATCGACAGTTCCTGCTTCACGTCCTGCGAGGTGCCGGGGCTGGCGTGGTGCGCCACCAGGCGCCAGCCCAGCGCCGTCTTCAGGTAGACATTCGTGGCCACGACCCAGGCGCTCTGCGTGCCGTCCTCGTCGGTGATCTCGACGCGCTCCAGCACCTGGTGGATCGCCGTGTCGCCGTTGACCAGCCGGCGCTGGCACTCGGGATGCACCGGGATCGCGCCGCGCGCGAAGATCTGCTCGAAGCTCGCCCGGATCGCCGCCGCGCCGACGACGCGCGGTCCGCCCGGATGCACGCAGCAGACCTCGTCCTCGTCGCCCCAGACGGCCATCAGGCGTTCCAGGTCACCGGCCTGCAAGGCCTCGTAGAACTGCGCTTCGGTGTCCTCGGGAGAGGCCAGCAGCAGGGCGGTCTGAGGCTTGCGCACCATGGATCTCGTTCCTTGTTCAAGGGAGCGGGGCAATGACCGGATCCCCACGTCGGGGGACGGCCGGGGGGATCAGTGGCCGGAGGGCAGCTGCTCGCCGGCCTTGAGCTTGTAGAGCGTGCCGCAGTAGGCGCAGGTGCCTTCGCCGCCGTGGCTCAGGTCGATGTAGACGCGCGGGTGGTTGCTCCACAGCGGCATCTTGGGATTCGGGCAGAAGACGACGCCCGGACCTTGCAGGTCCTGCGCGGTGACTTCGACGGTGGCCTTGGGCGTGGTGGTGGTGCTCATGATCTTGTTCTTGCGGGCTGGCGAAGGCGGGCGCGTCCGGACGGGGGATCCCGATCAGACCAGCGTCAGCCAGTGGGCGTACTTGGGATTGCGGCCATTGACGATATCGAAGAAGGCCGCCTGGATCTTCTCGGTGATCGGGCCGCGGCTGCCGATGCCGATTTCGATGCGGTCCAGCTCGCGGATCGGCGTGACCTCGGCGGCGGTGCCGGTGAAGAAGGCCTCGTCGCTGATGTAGACCTCGTCGCGGGTGATGCGCTTCTCCACGAGCTTCAGGCCCAGGTCCTGACAGATCGCGAAGATGGTGTTGCGGGTGATGCCGTTGAGCGCGCCCGCCGACAGGTCCGGCGTGTAGACGACGCCGTTCTTGATGATGAAGAGGTTCTCGCCCGCGCCCTCGGAGACGAAGCCCGAGGCGTCCAGCAGCAGCGCCTCGTCGTAGCCGTCCTCGGTCGCTTCCATGTTGGCCAGGATCGAGTTGGTGTAGTTGGACACCGTCTTGGCCTGCGTCATCGTGATGTTGACGTGGTGGCGGGTGTAGCTGCTGGTCTTGACGCGGATGCCGCGCTTGAGGCCTTCCTCGCCCAGGTAGGCACCCCAGGCCCAGGCCGCGACCATCAGGTGGACCTTGTTGCCCTTGGGGCTGACGCCCAGCTTCTCGCTGCCGATCCAGGTCAGCGGGCGCAGGTAGCAGCTGGCCAGCTTGTTTTCGCGGACGACCGCCTTCTGCGCTTCCTCGACCTGCTCGATCGAGAAGGGCAGCTTCATGCGCAGGATCTTGGCGCTGTTGAACAGGCGCTCGGTGTGCTCGCGCAGCCGGAAGATCGCGGTGCCCTTGTCGGTCTGGTAGGCCCGCACGCCCTCGAAGGCGCCGCAGCCGTAGTGCAGCGTGTGCGTCAGGACATGGATCTTGGCGTCGCGCCAGTCCACCAGCTCGCCGTCCATCCAGATCTTGCCGTCGCGATCGTCCAGAGACATGGGTCTTCCTTTTCGGCCGCGAATCGGCCGGGTGCTGCAAAAGTCGTGGATTTTATGCGGCCGGGGTGTCGGCAGGGGCGCCCGTGTGCGCCTGCGCGTCCGCCGCGCGGATCAGCGTCCAGCGGGTGACCAGGCTCCGCTCCAGCACCACGTCCACCGCGTCGCCGCCGGCGTCGGTCCAGCGGTAGGTGTTCGGGTCGACCTTGACGCCGAGCGAGCCGCACATGCGGATCAGGTCCAGCAGCTTCATGCCGGCATGCAGCTTCGAATGGAGCATCACCGCGCTGGCGACATGGCCCAGCGGCGCATTCTGGGCGGTGCGCATGACGCGCATCAGCTGGGAGAACTGCAGCAGCAGGAAGAAGACGACGCAGGACAGGCCCAGGATCGCGCCCTTCCAGCCGAAGAAGACGCTGCCCGCGACGATGGCGGCCAGGGCGAGGAGGATGCCGGCGAGGCGGTTCATGCGAGGGAACTCCGAAGGGGGAAGAAAGGGGTGAAAGTTGGGAACAGCGGGGGGCAGCGGGAGGAGCGGCGCGGTGTCGCCTCAGCGCTGGGCGACGGGCACCGGATCGTCGGTCCCGGCGGATTCGTCCCAGTGGTAATGGCGCTCGACCTTGGCGATGCGCAGCTCGTAATGGCGGTACCAGTCGCGCCGGCCCTGGTCGCGGGCGGCGGTGTGCTCGGTGACCGCGCGCCAGGCCCGGATGTCCTCCAGGCTGCGCCAGTAGGAGACGGTGATGCCCAGGCCGTCCGCGCCGCGGGCGCTCTCCACGCCGAGGTAGCCCGGTTGCGTTGCGGCTAGCGCCGCCATGCGTTCGGCCATCGCGCCGTAGCCGTCGTCGGGCGTGGCGTCGGTGCGCTGGCTGCAGAAGATCACCGCGTAGTACGGCGGCTGGATCGACGGCGAGGCGGGCGGCAGGAGGTCGGTGGCGCTCATGGGGAGGTCCGTGGCGGTGGGCGTCAGGCGGAGCGCGCATTGTCGTCGCCCCATGCGGCGTCACATCCCGCGCAGGATCTCGATCGCGTCCTCGATGCGCGCGACCGCGTGCACCGTCAGCCCGTCGATCGGCTTCTTGGGTGCGTTGGCCTGCGGCACGACCGCGATCGAGAAGCCCAGCTTGGCCGCCTCCTTCAGGCGTTCCTGGCCGCGGGGCGCGGGCCGCACCTCGCCGGCGAGCCCGACCTCGCCGAAGGCGATGAAGCCCTTGGGCAGCGGCTTGCCGCGCAGCGAGCTCTGGATCGCCAGCAGCACCGCCAGGTCGGCCGCGGGTTCGCTGATGCGCACGCCGCCGACCGCGTTGACGAAGACATCCTGGTCCATCGTGGCCACGCCGGCATGACGGTGCAGCACCGCCAGCAGCATCGCCAGCCGGTCACGCTCCAGGCCCACCGAGAGCCGCCGCGGGTTGGGCCCGCCGCCGTCCACCAGCGCCTGCAGCTCGACCAGCATCGGCCGGGTGCCCTCCAGCGTGACCAGCACGCAGGAGCCCGGCACCGGGTCGCCGTGGGTGGACAGGAAGATGGCGCTGGGGTTGGTCACGCCCTTCAGGCCCTTCTCGGTCATCGCGAAGACGCCGATCTCGTTGACCGCGCCGAAGCGGTTCTTGATCGCGCGCACCAGGCGGTAGCTGCTGTGGGTGTCGCCCTCGAAGTACAGGACGGTGTCGACGATGTGCTCCAGCACCCGCGGGCCGGCCAGCGCGCCTTCCTTGGTCACGTGGCCGACCAGCACCATCGCGCAGCCGGTGGCCTTGGCGGTGCGGGTCAGCTGCGCGGCGCATTCGCGCACCTGCGCGACCGAGCCCGGTGCCGAGGACAGCTGCTCGGAATAGAGCGTCTGGATCGAATCGATGACGCAGAAGTCGGGCCGTTCGGTCTCGAGCGTGGCGAGGATCTTCTCCAGGCCGATCTCGGCCAGCACGCGCACCTGCGAGCCGTCCAGCCCCAGCCGGCGCGCGCGCATGGCGACCTGCGCGCCGGACTCCTCGCCGGTGACGTACAGCACCTTCATCTGCTTGGACAGCGCCTCGACCGCCTGCAGCAGCAGCGTCGATTTGCCGATGCCCGGGTCGCCGCCGATCAGCACGACGCCGCCGGTGACGATGCCGCCGCCCAGCACCCGGTCGAGCTCCTCGAGCGAGGTCGGCGTGCGGTCGAAGTCGCGGGCCTCGATCTCGGACAGCGTGGCCACGGGCTGGCTGCGGGCCAGCGCCTGGTAGCGGTTCTTGCCGCCGGTGGGCTCGGCGGCGGTCTCGACCAGGGTGTTCCAGGCGCTGCAGGACGGGCAGCGGCCCAGCCACTTGGCGCTGGTGGCGCCGCATTCGGAGCAGACGTAATGGGATTTCGGAGCAGCCATGGGGCGCGATTGTCGCCGCCCGCGCTGTGGACAACCCTGTTGAGAAGCCTGTGAATTCGCTGTGCGGCGGCTGTGATCCGCCTGTGACCCGCCTGTGGGCGGGATGTGGGTGAGGTGTGGGCGAGCGGGGGACAACCAGGCCCCCGCCTGTGGGCAAGCGGTGGGCAAGCGGCGTCGCCGCGGGGGAGGAGCTGTGGACAGGCTGGGGCCAGCCTGTGCTCAAGCGGCCTTCGGCTGGGGATAAGCAGCGGGGCGCGAGCCGAGCCACAGTCCCCCGAAGGTCAGGGCGGCGTTGACCAGCAGCAGTTCCAGCCCCATGCGGTAGTCCCCGAAGAGGGTGGCCTGGTGGGCGTCGACGATCCAGCACAGCGCCGGGGCCGCCAGGGCGATCCAGGGCAGGACGCCCGGGCGCAGGGTGCGCGAGCTCAGGATGCCGAAGGCGAACAGGCCCAGCAGCGGGCCATAGGTATAGCCGGCCAGCTTCAGGATCAGGTTGACCATGCTGGGGTCGTCAAGCCAGCGGAAGCCCAGCGTCAGCAGCAGGAAGACCGCCGCGTACCCGAGGTGGACGGCCTTGCGGACGCGGCGCTTGCGGGCCTCGTTCCAGTCGTGCCGCTCCTGCAGGCCGAGCAGGTCGATGCAGGTGCTGGAGGTCAGTGCGGTGATGGCGCCGTCGGCACTGGGGAACAGTGCGGAGATCAGCGCGACGACGAAGATCAGCTGCACCCACGCCGGCAGGTGGTCCATCACCACGGCGGGGAACAGCCGGTCGCCCTGCGCGGCGAGGCCCTGCTGGCGCGCGTACAGGCTCAGCAGCCCGCCCAGGAACAGGAACAGCAGCACGACGCCGGTCATGATGGCCGCCATCACCATCATGTTCTTCTGGGCGTCGGCCAGCCGCCGGACCGAGATGTTCTTCTGCATCATTTCCTGGTCCAAGCCGGTCATCGCCACCGCGATCGCGGCGCCGGCCAGCAGCTGCTTGGCCCAGTGGGCGGCGCTCATCGGGTCGGTGACGAAGACCTCGGCCAGCCCGGCGGCGCGCATCGCCTGCCAGCCGCCGGCCAGGTCCAGGTCCAGCGCGTGCAGCAGGAAGACCACGCAGATCACCAGGCCGCCGAGCATGCCGGTGGTCTGCAGCGTGTCGGTCCAGACGATGGTCTTGACGCCGCCCTCCAGCGTGTAGAGCAGGATCATCACGAGCACCAGCAGCGCGCTGAGCCAGAACGGCATGCCGAACTGGGCCAGCACCAGGTCCTGCAGGATGCGCACGACCAGGTAGAGCCGCGCGGTGGCGCCCAGCGTGCGCGACAGGATGAAGAAACCCGCGCCGGTGCGATGCGCCGCCACGCCCAGGCGGGCGCCGAGGTAGCGGTAGATCGAGCTGAGCTGGAGCCGGTAGTACAGCGGCAGCAGCACGAAGGCCACCACCGCGTAGCCGGCGACCTGGCCCAGCATGATCTGGAAGTAGCTGAACGCGCCGCTGCCGACCGAGCCCGGCACGCTGATGAAGGTCACCCCGGAGAGGGAGGTGCCGATCATGCCGAAGGCGACCAGCCCCCAGTGGCTGCTGCGGTTGCCGATGAAGAAGCTGTCGTTGTCGGCCCGGCGCGAGGTCCACCACGCCACGGCCAGCAGCAGCGCGAAGTAGGCGGCGATGACGACGAGCAGCACGGTGGCGGGCATGGCGCGGGATTATTGGAGCGCGCCGCCACGGACGCATTCCGAATCGGACGGAGGACATAACCGGCCGGAGAGGGCGATCCGGACGCGCCTGGCGTTAACCCTGACCTTCGTCCGCTGGCGGGCGGCGTGCTACAACCTCGGGTCCTTCGAAGGAGTCGATCATGGAGTTGTCAGTCTGGCTGGGGTTCTTCGCGGCCTCCTGGGCCATCAGCCTGTCCCCGGGCGCGGGCGCCATCGCGGCGATGAGTGCCGGACTGAATCACGGCTTCCAGCGCGGCTACTTCATGACCATCGGGCTGATCCTGGGCATCCTGACCCAGATCGTGGTGGTGGGCGCCGGCCTGGGCGCGCTGATCGCGGCCTCCGAGCAGGCCTTCGCCGTGGTGAAGTGGGCGGGCGTGGCTTACCTGGTCTACCTCGGCATCCAGCAATGGCGTTCGCCGGCCCGGCCGCTGGTGGCGGAGCAGGCCGAGGCCAGGCAGGTCTCGCGCCGTGACCTGGTGCTGCGCGGCTGGGCCATCAACGCGGTGAACCCCAAGGGCACCGTCTTCCTGCTGGCCGTGGTGCCGCAGTTCCTGAACCTGCATCACAGCCTGACGCAGCAGTACGCGGTGATCGGCGCGACGCTGGCCTTCACCGACGCCGTCGTGATGGCCGGCTACACGCTACTGGCGGCGCGGGTGCTGCGGGCGCTGCGCTCGGAGTCCCACCTGAAGGCGATGAACCGGATCTTCGGCTCCTTGTTCGTCGGCGCCGGCGCGCTGCTGGCGACCTTCAAGAAGGCCGCCGACTGAGGGCCGACGCGCCCCCATCCCGCACGATTTCCGACGTCCCCCAGGCGGTCCGCGTCAGGACCGCCTCCCACCGAAGGCCGCCCCCAAAGGGCGGCCTTGTTGTTTTCCCCGGCCTGCTGAATGCGTCCCCGCGCGGGCGGCCGGTACAGATCGCTGCCGCACATCATGTCCACCGTTTCCGACCGCTGGTTGTTCTGGGGCCCGACGCTGATCTGGGCCAGCACCTGGCACGTGATCCTCTACCAGCTGGGCTCGGGCGTGCCGATCCTGAACTCGGTCGGCTGGCGCTTCGGGCTGGCGGCGCTGATGCTCGCGGGCTTCGCGCGCTGGCAGAAGCTGTCGCTGAAGCTGCCCTTGTCGGCGCACGGGCTGATGCTGGCGACCGGCATCGTGCAGTACAGCGGCAACTACTTCTCCGTCTATGAGGCGGAGCGCCACATCCCCAGCGGCCTGGTCGCGGTGCTGTTCTGCCTGATGGTGTTCGGCAATGCCCTGTCCGGGCGGATCTTCTTCGGCCAGCGGGTGACGGGACGCTTCCTGGCGGCCTCGGCCGGCGCGGTCGCGGGCGTGGTGATGATCTTCTGGCCGGAGATCGCCTCGACCGGCGCGCGCCCGACGGCGGCCTACGGCCTGGCGATCGGACTGGCGGCGGTGCTGGCCGCCTGCATCGGCAACGTGCTGACGCTCACCCTGACCCGGCGCGGGCTGCCGCTGGTGCCGGTGCTCGCCTGGAGCATGGGCTACGGCGCGGTCTTCCTGCTGGTGGCGTCGGTGGCGACGGGGCAGGGCCTGAACTTCGCCTGGACCTCCTCCTATGTGCTGAGCCTGCTGTACCTGGCAGTGTTCGGCTCGGTGATCGCCTTCGTCCTGTACTTCAAGCTGGCGCAGCGCCAGGGCACGGCGCGCGCGGCGCTGACCGGGGTGGTGATCCCGGTGATCGCGCTGGGGATCTCCGCGATCTTCGAAGGCTGGCGGCCGACGCTGCTGGCGCTGGCCGGCATGGTGCTGTGCCTGGGCAGCATCTACGCGGCGACGCGGCCGCAGCGCTGAGTTCAGCCGCTGCAGGATCCGCTGGAGGACCTCAGGCCTTGAGCGCGGCGCCCGCCTTGCGCCGGCGCACCGCCACGCCGATCGCGGCGACGCCGGCCAGCATCAGCGCGTAGCTCGAGGGTTCGGGCACGGCTGCGGCGACCTCCGTGATCGACACGAGGCGGCCTACGCCATCGACCCGGACACCGTTGTACAGCCCGTTCTGCGACAGGCTCGAATCGAACCACTGCAGCTGGACGCATTGCTGGCACTGGGTGCTCTGCTGGAGCATGTCCAGGAAGTAGGCGAGCGGCTCACGGTCGTCGTAGCTGTCGGCCGAGGCCGTGGAAAAGGCGCTCCGCCCGCTCAGCGCGACGAAATTCTGGAAACCCGCACCGGAGGCGTCCTGCCAGATCTCGGTGCTGACCACGCCCCATCCTTCGGAAGCGCCAAGCACCTGCTGGTTGTCGGTCCAGGAGCGGACGTTCCGACTCCGCGTCGCCGACGTGTAGACCTGGTGCGTGACGCCTGCGGCGCCGTCGAAAGTGTTGGTCGACGCGGAGGGCAGCGAGGGGATCTGGGCTGCCGTGGCGTCGTTCGTCGCCCAGTTGGCATAACGCTCGACCGCTGATCGGGAGTCGTAGCTGCGGCCGGAGCTGGAGTCGGTCGACACCTGATGGGTGGTGGAGAAGGTCGATCGCCCGGGTGTCGCGCCGATCTCGAAGGTCAGGCTCATCGAAAAAGACTGGCCTTGGAGGGGGAGGTCCTGCAGGAAGCCGGCGCAGTCGACGGAGTCCGCCGGGCAATCCACCATCTTGTTGCCAGACCTCAGCGTGCCCTCGAAGTCGACCTTGTAGGTCGTGGCCATCGCCGCCGTCTGACCCAGGCCGGCGCAGAGCGCGATGGCCATCCAATGCTTCTTCATGGGTTCGTTCCTGTCGTCGTGATCGATGCCGGGGCGCAGCAGGCGGCCGTCAATTCGATGTGCGCCGCCGACGGGCAGCCACGCCGATCGCGGCGACCCCGGCCAGCATCAGCGCGTAGGTCGCCGGCTCCGGCACCACCGCCGCATCGAGTTGGCGCAGGCTGAAGGCGCCGACGGTGCCGTGATACAGGTAATCGTCGTAGGGGCCGTAGAGGCCCGTCAGGTCGCGCACCGTCGCGAGCACGGTCTGCGTGCAGCCGTCGCACCAGAAGTCCTGGTTCATGCGCGCGATGAACTGGCTCACCGAGATCGGCTGGCTCAGGTCCTGGTGCGTGATCGCCGCCGGCCTGTCCTGCATGAGCTGGAACATCACGCCGAGGTCGTGGCCCTCGGCCGTCCGCCAATTGAGGTATTCGGAGATCCCCCACATGTCGGAGCGGCGCTCCGTGCCGGGAACGTCCAGGTAGCTGGCAATCTCGCGGGTGAAGAAGCTGCTGACGAACGGGGCGGAAATGGCACCCGGCGTGGCCAGGCCCGCCTGCGTCAGGATCGCGGCCGGGAGGTCCGATCCGTGCAGGCTCCCGGAGAGCGCGGAATCGCCCATCGACTGGTTGAACACCTCATACCGCATCGGACGGCCGTACCAATCGGTCGTCGAGTCCAGCGCATAGGTGTAGGTCAGCCCGAATGCCGGGCCGCCGATCTCGAACACGACCGAGCGGGTGAAGCTGATCGGCGCCACCGGCGACAGCGCCTGCCCGCCATCGCACACGATCGAGCCGAAATTCTGGCAGCCGAGCGACGACTGCATCCGCGTCAGCGTGCCGGTGTACGTGAGCTCGAAACGCTCCGCCTGCGCGGGCGCGGCGATCGAGGCGGCCAGCGCCGCCACGGCGAGCATCCGCTCGCCCATCTTCTTGTGCATGAGGTCCCTCCCGAACCGGGGGGATTCTCTTCGTGCCAGCTTTGCAAAGCCGCCGACCACCCCCCGCGTTCGCAGGGGCTGCTCGCGGATCGTCACTTCGCCCAGCCGATCTCCGCCGCCGTCGCCGGACCGATGACCGTCTCGCCCAGATTCGAGGGAATGCGCGCCTCGCCCTCGCGCACCGGGATGCGGCCGGCCATCAGTTCCGCGGCGGATTGCGGGTAGCGCGGCTCCTGCCGCGGCGCGGCATAGCCGTCCGGAAACACCGGCGCCAGCGTCGAGCGGTCGTACTTGTCCGTCGCGCCGAAGGTGTGCAGCGCCTCGTGCGCGATCACCACCTCGTTCTGCGCCTGCTGGCCGCGCGCGGCGAAGAGATGCACCAGCCCCAGCCGCCCCTTCTCCAGCCCGATCGAGTGCGGCAGCGCGCCCGCGTAGTCCGGCGGGTGGTACATCAGGAACAGCTTCACATCGGGCACCGGCGAACTCGCCGGCGTCTGGCGCCACGCCCACCAGCGCATCCGCAGGCTCCAGGCGATCGCCGACAGCGGATTGGCGCTGGCCGGCGCCGGCGGCGGGGCCACCCGCACGCGCTTGCCCAGCACCACCCGCACCGGCTGCGCCAGCGGCACGCCGTAGCGCCGCGCCTCGTCCTGGAAGTAGGGTTCCAGCCGCGCGAAGGCCGACTCGTCCAGCCGGCCCAGGTAGGCCTCGGTCTCGGCGTCGCCGCCGGCGCTGATCGGATAGAGCGTCACCACCTGCGGCCGCTTCCACGACTGCGCCTGCCAGCGGCCGACCAGCGTCGTGCCCGCCACCGTCACCAGGATCCCGAGCAGGACCAGGATGCGGAGTGCCTTGAACATGTCTTCTCCCTCGTGAATGGCGTCAGTCGACGCGCACCTTGCCGCGCCCGGCCTTGATGTCGCCGCGCTGGGACTTGGCCTCCAGGCGGCGCTTCTGCGAGCCGTGCGTCGGGCGCGTCGGCCGGCGGGTCTTGGGCGTGTGGGCCACGCTCTGTGCCAGGGCGACCAGCCGCGCGATCGCGTCGGCGCGGTTCTGCTCCTGGCTGCGCGACTCCTGCGCCTTGATGACGACGATGCCCTCGGCGGTGATGCGCTGGTCGCTGAGCGCCAGCAGCCGTTCCTTGATCACCGCCGGCAGCGTCGAGCGCCGGATGTCGAAGCGCAGGTGGACGGCGCTGCTGACCTTGTTGACGTTCTGCCCGCCGGGCCCGCTGGCGCGGATCGCGGAGATCTCCAGCTCCCAGTCGGCCGGCGTCCAGTCCAGGTGCATGACGCCGACGCGACCAGGCGCTCGCGGGGCCTCAGCCCAGGGTCTCGACGTGCACCGGCACGCGCCGGGCCAAGGCGCACATCAGCTCATAGCCGATGGTGCCGGCGGCACGGGCCACCTCGTCGATCGGCAGCACCGCGCCCTGCGGGCCCTGGCCCCACAGCGTGACCTCGCTGCCGATGCTTTCGGCCGGCAGGTCGGTCAGGTCGACCGCCAGCATGTCCATCGATACCCGCCCGATCGTCGTGCTGCGCTGGCCGCCGACCAGCACCGGCGTGCCGTGCGGCGCGTGGCGCGGGTAGCCGTCGGCATAACCGCAGGCCACCGTGCCGATGCGCATCGCGCGCTGCGCCACGAAGCTGCTGCCGTAGCCGACGCTGTCGCCCTCGCGCAGCTGCTGCACCGCCAGCACCTTGGCCCGCAGCGTCATCGTGGGTTTCAGGCCCCAGTGGGCGATGTCGTGCTCGGGGAAGTCCGGCGCGCTGCCGTAGGTCATGATCCCCGAGCGCACCCAGTCGGCGCGCACCGCCGGGTCCTGGCTGTGGCGCAGGATCGCGGCGCTGTTGCTCAGAGAACGCTCGCCGGGCAGGTCGGCCGTCGCCTCCTTGAAGACCGCCGTCTGGTGCGCGATGCCGCGCGGGCCGTCGGCGTCCGAGAAATGCGTCATCAGCGAGATCTCGTCCACCTGCGGCAGGGCGTTCAGCCGCGTCCAGGCGCCGCGGAAGGCGCTGGGCGTGAAACCCAGCCGGTTCATGCCGCTGTTGAGCTTGAGGAACACCCGGTGCGGCTCGTGCGTCTTGTGCATCGCCAGCCAGTCCACCTGCTGCTCGTGATGGACGGCGTGCCAGAGCTTGAGCCGCGAGCACAGCTCCAGGTCGCGCGTCTCGAAGCAGCCTTCCAGCAGCAGGATCGGGCCGCGCCAGCCCAGGTCGCGCAGGCGCTGCGCCTCGTCCAGGTCGAGCAGCGCGAAGCCGTCGGCGGAGCGCAGCGCGTCGAACACGCGCTCGATCCCATGGCCGTAGGCGTTGGCCTTGACGACGGCGAAGACCTGCGCGTCCGGCGCGCGGGCGCGGGCACAGGCGATGTTGTGGGCCAGCGCGGGCTGGTGGACGATGGCTTCGATCGGACGCGGCATGGGTCGGCATTGTGCCGCGCAGGAACGGTTTCACGCCCCGTGGCGGTGCGAGGGGGGAGAGGTCGGAAGGGTCGGAAAAGCGGTGCGAAATAGCACAGAGCCGCTGTCCCGGGAAGGTCTGTTACGAAAACGAGCGCGTGCTATAAACCCGCCGCAGCGCTGCCTTTCCCCACCCCGTGGACCCAGCGTGATCACCGCAGTTCCAGGTATGCCGGGTCGATGAAAAAAGGCTTCTACACCATCATGTCAGCGCAGTTCTTCAGCTCGCTGGCTGATAACGCGCTGTTCGTCGCCGCCGTGGAACTGCTCCGCACCAGTGGAGCCGCCGAATGGCAACGCGCCGCGCTGGTGCCGATGTTCGCGCTGTTCTACGTGGTGCTCGCGCCCTTCGTCGGTGCCTTCGCCGACGCGGTCCCCAAGGGCAAGGTCATGTTCATCTCCAACACCATCAAGGTGCTGGGCTGTCTGAGCATGCTGGTGGGCGTCCATCCGCTGATCGCCTACGCGATCGTGGGCCTGGGCGCCGCCGCCTATTCGCCGGCCAAGTACGGCATCCTGACCGAGCTCCTGCCGCCGTCCCAGCTGGTCAAGGCCAATGGCTGGATCGAAGGCCTGACCATCGCCTCCATCATCCTGGGCGCCGTCTTTGGCGGGCAGCTGATCGGCGCCAAGGCCTCGGCGGTGCTGCTGGCGATCGACGTGCCCTTCATCGACACCGGCATCGACACCCCGCCGGAGGCCGCCATCGCCTTCATGGTGGTGCTGTATTTCATCGCGGCGCTCTTCAACCTGCGCATTCCCCGCACGGAGGCCCCCCTCCAGCCCATCGCCCACAGCGCGACCGACCTGGTGCGTGAGTTCGCCGCCTGCAACTCGCGGCTGTGGCAGGACAAGCTGGGCCAGATCTCGCTGGGCATGACGACGCTGTTCTGGGG
>NZ_VOSR01000157.1:0-4479 GCF_007997345.1 Mitsuaria sp. TWR114 | reverse complement strand
CTGCTCGGGCGCGACGGCGAGCGGGCGGTCGGCGTCGATGCGGCGGATCTCCTCGGCTTCCTGGCCGGCCTGCCAGAAGAAGAGATAGGGGCTGATCGTCGTGCCCAGGATCGCCACGACCATGGTCGTGGACTCGCGGTCCCAGTGCATCGCGGGCAGCACCAGCGAGCGCAGCGCCAGCGCCCAGTCCGCCTGCGCGGCGAATCCCACGCCGACATAGGCCAGCAGCGACAGCGTCAGCCACTTGAGCAGCCGCACGTAGCGCTCGTAGGGCAACAGGACTTGCAGCAGCAGCGACAGCAGCGCGAAGGCGACGATATAGACGCCCGGCGGACCGCCGACGGCCAGGCTCATCGCGTCGCCCATCGCGCTGAGGTCGGCGCCGAGGTTGATCACGTTGGCGACGACCAGCAGCCCGACCAGCGCCATCACCAGCCAGCGCGGGCACAGCTTGGCGAAGTTCTCGGTCAGGCCCTTGCCGGTGATCCGGCCGATGCGCGCGCTGGCGAGCTGGATGCCCACCATCAGCGGAAAGGTCACCAGGATGGTCCAGCCGACGGTGTAGCCGTACTGCGCGCCGGCCTGCGAGTAGGTCGCGATGCCGCTCGGGTCGTCGTCGGCGGCGCCGGTGATCAGGCCGGGGCCAAGCTGGGCCCACCAGGGGCGGCGGATCGGGTCCTTCGGCAACCGGCATCTCCCGCTCTGACGATGCGGAACTTCTGGCAAGCGCAATGCCCGGTGGCAAAAGCGCCCCGCCTGCGGCGTTCCGGCAGCGCGGGGGTGTCCATGGGTCGGCGGGTTCAGTGGCCTTCGCATCTCCCGCGCCGGGCTGGGCCGCGGCGCAGCAGGCGGCGCAGTCCGTGGAGCAGCCCCATGATCGCCAACTGCGTCGCACCCTGCATTGCCGCTTGAGCCCAGAAGCCGTCGCCGAAGGGATGGGGCAGCCGCTGGTTGATGAGGCTGGCCGCGATGGCCGATAGGAAGAGGATCACCCACGGCGCCCGTTGAGCGCCGCATTCCGTGCGATTCACTTGGACTGGACGGGCTTGCTCAGCTGGTCATAGGCCCAGCCGCCTCCCGCCGTCAAGCCTGCGCCGATCACTCCCTGGTGGAAGACCCGCACAGCCAGGGAAATGCCACCGATCCCGCTGGCGCCTGCTACGGCGCCGGTCGCCGCGCCGCACAGGCCCGCAGTGATGACAGCGCCCGGGTTGCCGCCAGTGATCGCGGTGGCGGCGGCGGCACCCACGCCACCGATGACCGCGCCAATGGCCGCGCCCACGGGGCCGACGCCGCCGTGCACTTGATCGATCTCTGCTTGAGTCAGTTCTTGCATGTGTTCACCTTGATGAGTTGAGGATTGGTTCGAAGTTTTCCGAGGCCCTGTCCGGCAAGGTGCTTCAGACTTGCCATGGGAGCGATGCGGAGGTCCTCATCCTCGGACCGGGAGCGCCGAGCGGCCATGACTCCGGCTGGTGGACTTCCGGTCAGGTCCGACTGGTGTCATGAGGCCGCCCACCGAAACGAGTGGCAGGCGGATCAGGTGCGCCGGCTCAGACGCGCCGCGTCGACGGCGCGATGCTGGCCTTCAGCGCCTGCCGGATCCAGTCGAGCGCCGCGTGCTTGCGCTCCGGGCTCTCGGCGGCCGTGCAGTCGGCCGGCACCCAGACGCGGTAGCCGCGCACGTAGGCGTCCATCGCCGTGCACTGGACGCAGTAGTCGGTCGCCAGGCCGGTGATGGCGAGCTCGCGCGCGCCCAGCTGCGCCAGCAGCAGTTCCAGCGGCGTCGCGTGGAAGCCGGAATGCCGCGGCTTGAGCACCATCAGGTCCTCTTCGTCCGGCGCCAGCAGGCGCGCCAGCTTCGCGGCCGCGCCGCCACCGCGCCGGCATTCGCGCAGCAGCGTGCGGAAGTCCGAGCGCCATTGGCCGAAGTTGTCGTTGACGTAGAGCGTGCTGAAGCCGTCGCGGCGGTAGCGCCGCTTCAGCGCGGCGGCGGCGGTGGCGGCCTCGATCGCCGCCGGCGCGAGGTCCTCCGCGCCGTCGAATCGCAGCGGGTTGATGAAGTCGACCAGCAGCAGGACTTTTCTCGAGGCGGCGGCCATCACGTCTCCCGGCTCGACGTCGACCGACCGCGCGAGACGCGGCGCTCGGCTCGGCGCTCGGGGCCCGACAAGGGGTCGAGGACGGTGAGGGGGGCGCTCGCGGATCGCTTCATGCCGTGCTCCTTGCTGGGGAAGGAAACGGCAAGTGGAATGCCCGCGTGAAGCGGCCAGGCCGTAGCGCCTTGGGATGCCGTAGGGGCCGGTAGGCGCTGACGCGCGGCGTGCGCCGCGACCGCCGCGGGCCGGCTAGCGTTCGAACACGATGCCCTTCACCGGCAGCGCGGGCGGCTCCCAGGCGTAGGCGACGTGGAGCACGTTGCGCTCGTCGCGCATGCCGGTCCAGCGCAGCCGCATCAGGTCGGCGAGCGTCCATCCGGCCCAGTCGGCGCGGAAGGGGCGGGCTGCGGCGGGTGCGTCGAACGCCACGTCGCTGCGCCACAGCAGCGCCGGAATGCGGTAGCCCGACGCCGTGCCCGGGCTGTGTCCCGCGTGGTCCAGCGTGTGGCCCACTTCCTGGCCGTGGTCCGACAGGAACATCCACGCGGCTCGGCCGCCGGCGGGCAGGTGACGGCGCGTCATCCGCAGCGTCTCGGCCACGATGCGGTCGTGATAGAGGATCGCGGCGTCGTAGTCCTGGCGGAACTCGCGGACCCAGGTGGCGCGGCCGTCGCGCGTCATCGCGGCATCGACGGCGTCCCCGCTGGCGTCGAACGGATGCTCGCCCGGCGGCATCCGCAGCCGGTAATGCGGATGCGCGCCCAGCAGGTGCACCACGACCAGCTTGCGCGGCGTGGGGGCGGCCAGCGCCTGCTCGACCTCGTCCAGCAGCTCGCCGTCCAGCGAGCCCGACGAGCGTCCCGGCTGCCGGTTGATCATCTCCACCGCGTCGGCCAGCTGCGCATGCTGCTGGTCGACCGCCACGTCATCGTGATTGCTGATCCACCAGACCTTGTAGCCGGCGCCGCGCGCCAGCGCGAGCAGGTGCTGCGTGTCGCCGGCCGGATCGTCCTCGTCGCGCTCGCCGAAGCTGAACAGGCCGGCGAGCGAGGCCACCGTCGTCGCCTGCGTCGACCACGCGTGCCGCAGCGTGAGCAGCCGGGCGCGTTCCTCCGCGCTCAGCGCGATCAGCTCCGGCGTCGTCGGCCGGGCATAGCCGTAGAGGCTCATGTTGTCGCGGTTGACGCTCTCGCCGAGCACCAGCACGACGGTCGACGGCGCGTCCGTCGCCACCGCGGGCGACGCGGCCTGCGCATTGCGCATCAGCGCGCGCGCTGCAGCTGCTGGTCGCCCCAGGCGGTGCGCAGGTCGAGGACCTGCTGCGTCCAGGCGGGCCAGAACAGCAGCGGATGGTGCCGCCGCCACGGCTTGCTGAGGTGGGCGAGGGCGCACAGCGCCAGCAGTCCGACCAGCACGAGGCGCGCGGGCCGGGACAGCGCCACCGGTGCCCGCGCCGCGCGATGGATCGCGACGCCGGTCAGCGTCAGCGCGGTCAGCAGTGCGAGCAGCGCCGCGGTCATCGCGGGCAATTGCGAGCTCAGGTATTCGAGCGATTCACGCGGCGAGGTGTTCGCCATCGCCCCCAGCACCAGCGTGCTGTCCGGTGCGGCCTGGTACTGGTGCTGGAGGAAGGCCCGCAGCGCGCCGTCGACCAGGAAGCCGGCCAGCGCCGCGAAGGCCACCACCGCGCGCACCCGCCGCCAGGCCGGGCCGACGACCGGCCAGCACAGCCACAGCAGCACCGGCAGGGCGAGCAGCATCATCTGCCAGGCACGGCGTCCGTCATGGCCGGCCGCGATCGCGGCCGCGCAAGCGGCGCTCAGGAACAGGACCGGGATCCAGGCACGGATCCCGACGGGGAAGGTCTTGAAGGGGGACATCGGCACGGGTCGAAGGCGAGCGGGCGCGAGTCTAGGAGATCTCGCGCCGGCCTCAGCCGGCGATCCCGCCGGCGGCCCTCACATTTCCCGGTGCACCGGCGCGGCCGGTGCGTTTCGTCAAAGCATCGGTCGCAGGACTTGCCAGACGTTGTCCAGCATCACCGGATGCGCCTTGGCCAGCGGGTGGATGCGGTCGCCCTGGAACCAGTCCGCCGCATCGGCCCGGTCGGCCACACCGGCCAGCAGGAAGGGCTGCAGCGGCACCTTCTCCGCCTGCGCGACCGTCTTGAAGCTGTTCTCGAAATCGCGCGCATAACTCGCGCCCATGTTCGGCGGGATCTGCATCCCGACCAGCATCACCTTCGCGCCGGCCGCCTTGCCGGCCTGGACCATCGCCGCGAGGTTGTCGCGCGTCATCTTGAGCGGCAGCCCACGCAGCGCGTCGTTGCCACCGAGCTCCACGATCAGGTGGGTCGGTCGATGCTGCTGGAGCAGCGCCG
>NZ_VOSR01000156.1:0-10750 GCF_007997345.1 Mitsuaria sp. TWR114 | reverse complement strand
TGCTGGACCTGCCCGAGGGCGCGCCCGCCATCCGGGTCGACCGGCAGGCCTTCGACCTGGGCGGCCACTGCATTGAGCTGCGCACCACCTGGGGCGACGCGACCGCCTTCCACTACAGCGCCGAGATGCGCTGATCGCTTTATCAGGAGACCATGATGATCGGACGACGCCCTGCCGTGATGCACGGGGAGGCCTGAATCGGCGGTGGCCTTCAGCGTCACCGGCCCGGCGAGCAGCGTCGCGCCGCCGGGGTAATTGAAGCTGATGGCCTGGAACGCGCCGGAGTTGCCTCCGCCCTCGCCGCCCCCGCCGCCGCAGGCCACCACCAGGGCGCTCGCCGCGAGCACGGACAGCTTGGCCCGATGTCTCAACACCTTCTTCGTCACGTTGTGTCTCCTTTTTTTGTAGGTGGCCGGAGCGCTGCCCAAGCCTCATCAACGGCTGCTCTTCTGGTTAGACCAGAATTGCTGGATTGACCGCTAAATCATATGTTTGGCCTGACCAAATTAAGCTAGGGCAAACGCCCGGTCTGACCAACTTCCAGCAGCGACCCTGGGTTCTTCTGAGGCGAAGTCGCCCCGACCGGATCGCCATGGTCGGCGGTGATTGCGCCAGACGCTTCACGGCCTCATCACATCGTCATCACGGCCACGCCACCGGCGCCCAGACGCTGCGGGCGCGTCCAGACGATGGCGAGCTCCCCATTGGGGTATGCACCGGTAAGACCAAACTTCGGTTCTGGCAAAGTGGATATACCAATTTGGCAAGACCACGGGATGCCCCGTGGGACCGCTCCACGCATGCCCCTCCTCCGAACCAAGACCTTCTGGCGCTCGCTGTTCGCCACTTCCCTGGCGATGCTGGCCTTGAGCGGCCAGGCCGAGTCCTACCGCTGGGACAGCCTGGCCATCGGGGGCGGTGGCTACGTCGCCGCTCTCGTGACGAGCAAGACCGAGCGCGGCCTGATCTACGCCCGCACCGACGTGGGCGGCGCCTACCGCTGGGAGGCCGCCAAGCGTCGCTGGGTGTCGCTGATGGATGGGGTGTCCGAGGCGGACGTCGGCTGGTTGAGCGTGGACGCGCTCGCGCTCGATCCCCAGCACGGCGATGTCCTGTACCTGCTGGCCGGCGTGCCGTATTTCAGCGAGGGCAGAACCGTCGTGATGCGCTCCACCGACCGCGGCGCCACCTTCAGCCGCATCACCGACGTGAGCCACCTGCTGCGCGCCAACGGCAACGGCATGGGCCGGGGCAATGGCGAGCGACTGCAGGTGGATCCGGGCGACAGCAAGGTGCTGTACCTCGGCTCGCGTGCCAACGGCCTGTTCAAGAGCACCGACGCCGGCGTCAGCTTCTCGCGCGTCGAGGCGCTCCCCGTCACCACGACACCCAACGAGACCGGTCTCAGCTTCGTGCTGATCGACCCGACCAGCGTGGCCCGGGGCGTGGCGCAGCGCCTGTTCGTCGGCGTCTCGCGCTTCGGCTCGGTGGGCCCCAACCTCTATCGCAGCGACGACGCCGGCGCCACCTTCCAGCCGGTGCCCGGCGCCCCGTCCGGCCACATGCCGCAGCGGGCGGCGCTCGCGGCCGACGGGCAGCTCTACATCACCTTTGGCAACGGCGCCGGCCCGCACGGCGACTGGAAACAACTGACACCGCCCGAGCCCCAGACCAGCGGCCAGGTGTGGAAGTACGACGTCGCCAGCGGCCGCTGGACCAACGTCACGCCGGGGGGCTTGGACAAGCCCTTCTCCGGCGTGTCGGTGGACCCCGGCAATCCGAAGCGGGTGGTCGTCTCCACCATCAACACCTGGATGCCGCAGGGCGGCAGGAACGGCGGCGACCGGTTCTTCCTCACCACCGACGGCGGCGGACACTGGACCGACGTGGTGGCGCGCGGCTTCGCCATGGACACCCGCGGCGTCAGCTGGGTCGCCGGTTATGCCATCCACTGGGCCGGCGCCATCGAGTTCGACACCGCCGATCCGCGCGCCGTGTGGGTGACCTCGGGCAACGGCGTCTTCCGCACCGACGACATCGACGCCACGCCGGCCACCTGGCGCTTCATGGTCGACGGTCTCGAGGAAACGGTGCCCAACGTGGCCATCAGCGTTCCGGGCGGCCCGCTGCTGTCGGCGATCGCCGATTTCGACGGCTTCCGCCATCACCGGCTCGATGCCTACGCGCCCATCCACGAGCCGCGCATCGGCTCCACCACGGGCCTGGCCGTGGCGGGCAGCCGCACGGCGGTCGTCGTGCGGGTGGGCGAAAAGAAGATGTACCGCTCCACCGACACGGGCCGCACCTGGGTCGAGGTGGCCGGCATGCAGGGCAGTTCCGGGACGGTGGCGCTGTCCGCGGATGGCGTCAGCCTGCTGCACAGCTTCCGCGCCGGCGATGGTCGCCCCACCACCGTGCGTTCTGCCGATTTCAGCCAGGCCCAGCCGACCTGGGTGCCGGTGCGTGGCCTCGAGGGCGCAGCGGTGCGGCCGGTGGGCGACCCGGTGAACCCCGCCAGGTTCTATGTCTATGACGCCGGCACGGTGCGGGTCAGCACCGACGGCGGGGCCAGCTTCGTGGCCACCGCCCGGCTGCCCGCCGGCGGCTCGCCGCTGGTGCGCGTGGCGCCGGGACGCGAGGGCGATGTGTGGGTGCCGCTGAAGGACGGCGGCCTGGCGCGCTCCACCGATGCCGGCCGCAGCTTCAAGACGCTCGCCGCCATCGACCGCTGCGGCGCCGTGGGCTTCGGGAAGGCCATGGCGGGTGCGTCCTATCCCACCGTCTTCATCTGGGGCGCCCCCAAGGGCGAGCCGCTGGGTGTCTATCGCTCCACCGATGCCGGCGCCACCTGGCTGCGCATCAACGACGACGCCCACCAGTTCGGTGGCCCCGGCAACGGCCAGTTCGTGACGGGCGACATGAACGTCGAAGGCGTGGTCTACATGAGCACGGTCGGCCGGGGCATCGTCTATGGCGTGCCCGCCGACGGCCCCGACGCCCGCTCCCCGCCCTGACCGACCGATCGGCGCCGATCCTCACCGCTCGGCGAGCCCCGCCAGCGCTGTGTTCCAGCGTTGCCCGTCATCTCTCACCTTCACCACGCCCCGATGCAAGCACCCAAGAAGACCCTTGGCGCGGACTGGACACGCCGCTCGTTCCTCCAGGCCTCGGCCGCCGCCGGTGCGCTGGCGGCACCGCATGTCCATGCCGCCCAGGCCACTCCTGCCGCGCCTGCGGCGTTCGCGCGACCTGGGACTCGCTGGTCGGCGGCTACCGCGCGCCGGACTGGTTCCGCGACGCCAAGTTCGGCATCTGGGCCCACTGGAGCGCGCAGTGCGTGCCCGAGGTGGGCGACTGGTACGCGCGCAGCATGTACCTGCAGGGCCACGGCCACTACGACCATCACGTGAAGACCTATGGCCATCCGTCCAAGGTCGGCTTCATGGAGATCCAGAACCGCTGGAAGGCCGAGCACTGGCAGCCGGAGGAGTTGATGGACCTGTACGTGAAGGCGGGCGCGAAGTATTTCGTCGCGCTCGCCAACCACCACGACAACTTCGATGCCTACGACTCGAAGTACCACGGCTGGAACAGCGTGCGCGTCGGCCCCCGGCGCGACATCGTCGGCATCTGGGCCAAGGCGCCGCCGGCGGGGCCTGCGCTTCGGCGTCAGCAACCATTCGGCGCACGCCTGGCACTGGCTGCAGCCGGCCTACGGCTATGACGCCGAAGGCCCGCTGGCCGGCCAGCGCTACGACGCCTTCCGCCTCAGGAAGGCCGACGGCAAGGGCCAGTGGTGGGAAGGCCTGGACCCGCAGGAGCTGTACACCGGCCCCAACATGGTGATTCCCGACGGCATCACCAGCATCAAGGCGGCCCAGGACTGGCATGAGGCCAACGACCGCATCTGGAACGAGGATCCGCCCGCCGGGAACCCCGCATTCACCCGCCAGTGGTTCCTGCGCTGCCGCGACCTGGTCGACAGCTACCGCCCCGACCTGCTGTACTTCGACAACTACGGCCTGCCGCTGGGGCAGCGGGCTGGACATCACGGCCCACTTCTACAACGCCAACATGGCCTGGCACGGCGGCAGGCTCGAGGCCGTGGTCAACGCCAAGTTCCTGCCGCCCGAGCGCCGTGCCGGTCTGGTGGAGGACACCGAACGCGGGTTCCGGGAGGGCATCGAGCCCCTGCCGTGGCAGACCGACACCTGCATCGGCGAATGGCACTACAACCGCTGGATCTACGAGGGCCACCAGTACAAGCCGGCCGCCGCGGTCATCCACCGGCTGTGCGACATCGTCGCCAAGAACGGCACCCTGCTGCTGTCGGTACCGCTGCGCGGCGACGGCACCCTCGATGCCGACGAGCGCAAGATCCTGGCCGACCTCGCCGAATGGATGGGGCGCAACGCCGAGGCCATCCATGGCACGCGCCCCTGGCGCCGCTACGGCGAAGGCCCCACCCGCGTCCGCGCCGATGCCGAGGAAGGCAGCCCATGGCCTTCGGCGCGCAGGACATCCGCTACACGACCAAGGACGGCGCGCTGTACGCCATCGCCCTGGGCTGGCCGGAGAGCGGCGTGCTGCGCCTCACGGCCCTGGCCCAGGATTCGGCGCTGGCGCCCGGGGCGATCGAGCGCGTCGAGGCGCTGGGCGCCGCGCAGCCGCTGAGCTTCTCGCGCACGGCCAAGGCGCTGGAGGTGCGCGTGCCGGAGGGCCTGGCCGGCTCGGCGGCCATCGCGCTGAAGATCCAGGGCCAGGGGCTGGTTTGATCACGCTTGGAGTCCTCACATGCACGCAGGCAAGACCGGCGCCGCGTTGACGCGCCGATCCCTTCTCCGGGCCACGGCCGCGGCCGGCGCGCTGGCGTCGGCGCGGGTCCATGCCGCTGCGCCGGCCTTCACGCCGGACTGGGAGTCGCTCATCGGCGGCTACCGCGCGCCGGACTGGTTCCGCGATGCCAAGTTCGGCATCTGGGCCCACTGGACCGCGCAGTGCGTGCCCGAGGCGGGCGACTGGTACGCCCGCAACATGTACCTCCAGGGCCATGCCCAGTACGCGCATCACCTGAAGACCTATGGTCATCCGACCCAGGTCGGCTTCATGGAGATGAACCATCGCTGGCAGGCCGAGAACTGGGATCCCGGCGCCCTGCTGGACCTGTACGTCCGGGCCGGCGCGAAGTACTTCGTGGCCCTGGCCAACCACCACGACAACTTCGACAACTACGAGTCGAAATACCACGGCTGGAACAGCACGCGCATCGGCCCCCGGCGGGACCTGGTCGGTCTGTGGGCCGAGGCGGCCCGCCAGCGCGGCCTGCGCTTCGGCGTCAGCAACCACTCGGGCAACGCCTGGCACTGGTTCCAGACCGCCTACGGCTATGACGCGCAAGGGCCGCTGGCCGGCCAGCGCTACGACGCCTTCCGCCTCACCGCGGCCGACGGCAAGGGCACGTGGTGGGAGGGACTGGATCCGCAGGACCTGTACACCGGTCGCAACATGGTCATCCCCGATGGGTTCACCGACGCCAAGGCGGCGGCCGAGTGGCATGCCGCCAACGACGGCGTGTGGCACGTGCCGCCACCGGCGCACAACCCGGCCTTCACGCGGCGCTGGTTCCTGCGCTGCCGCGACCTCATCGACCGCTACCGGCCCGACCTGCTGTACTTCGACAACGACGGCCTTCCGCTGGGCCAGGCGGGGATGGACATCGCCGCCCACTTCTACAACGCCAGCCGGGCCTGGCATGGCGGCCGGCTGGAGGCGGTGCTGAACACCAAGGGCCTGCAGGGAGACCGCCGCCTCGCCGTGGTGGAGGACGTCGAACGCGGCTCGCGCGACGACATCCAGCCGCACCCCTGGCAGACCGACACCTGCATCGGCGACTGGCACTACAGCCGCAGCGTCTTCGAGAACCACCAGTACAAGTCGGCCGCCACGGTCCTTCACATCCTGTGCGACGTGGTGTCGAAGAACGGCAATCTGCTGCTGTCGGTGCCGCTCAAGGCGGACGGCACGATCGACTCGGATGAGCGCCAGACGCTGGAGGGCCTCGCCGCCTGGATGGCGCGCCACGGCGAGGCCATCCACGGCACGCGGCCCTGGCGGCGCTTCGGCGAGGGCCCGACGGTCGTGAAGGGCGGCGCGATGAGCGAGCAGCCGGCGACGCCTTTCACCGCGCAGGACATCCGCTTCACCACCCAGGGCGACGCGCTCCATGCCATCGGGCTGGGCTGGCCGCAGGACGGCGTGATGCGCGTCCGATCGCTGGCCCAGGACTCGGCCTTCGCGCCCGGCAGCATCGACCGCGTCGAGGTGGTCGGGGCCGCGGACAGCCTGCCTTTCCAGCGCACCCGCCAGGGGCTGGAGGTGCGCGTGCCGGAGGGCTTGGCCGGCTCGCCGGCCATTGCGCTGAAAGTGTTCGGTCGCGGTCTGGCCTGAGTTCCGCCGCGACATCCAACCAGCCACAGGGGCTCTCGCCGAGCCGCTCACCATGCAAGCTCTCAAGAAGACCCTCATTGCCTGCGCGCTGTCGCTGGCGTCCCTGACCTCCGCGTGCGCCCAGAGCGCCGAGGGCCATCCCGACTGGCCAGGCCCCGGCCAGCTCTTCGCCGGCGTGAACTACCAGCCGGTGGACCGTACGCTGGAACAGGTCCGGCGCGATGTCGCGCTGATGAAGCAGTCCGGTTTCAAGGTCGTGCGCATGGGCGACCTGGCCTGGGACTACTTCGAGCCCGAGGAAGGCCGGTTCGACTTCAAGCACTTCGACGCCGTGATGGACGCGGTGCATGCCGCCGGCATCCGCGTCATCCTGGACATCCCCGGCCTGCCGGCGCCGATGTGGCTGCATCACAAATACCCTGGCGTCGACATCACCAACCAGGCCGGCACGCGGCTGGCCCCGGCCGAGCGCTACATGGACAACATCGGCGATCCCGACTACCGGCGCCTGGCCCGGCGCATGGCCGACACGCTGACCAAGCGCTACGCCAGGCACCCGGCCCTGCTCGCGGTGGGTTACGACAACGAGATCGGCAACGGCTTCATGTCGTATTCCGAAGCCGACCGCCAGCGCTTTGTCGCATGGCTCAAGCAGCGCTACGGCAGCCTCGAGGCGCTGAACAAGGCCTGGGCCACGCAGCGCTGGTCGCGCCGCATCGGCCAGTGGGACGAGGTGCGCCTGCCCTATGCCGACGGCCCCGGTCCGGCCGAGCGCTACCTGGACCTGCGGCGCTTCTGGTCCGACCTGACCCTCGCGACGCTCGACGACCTCGAGGCGGTGCGCCGGAAAAACCTGCCCGACAAGCCGGTGCTGTCCAACTATTGGGACTGGTCGGGCCGCAAGGGATTCGATTTCCTGGGCAGCTACCGCCGGCACACCACCTATGGCGCGATGGGCTTCTATGCCGGCGACGCGATCAACGGCGGCTGGGAGGCCACGATGATCAAGGGCGGCATGAGCACGCCGACCTGGTTCAACGAGTTCGCCGCCGGCGGCGGCGGCTCCTACGGCAGCAAGGGCTGGTCGCGCATGTGGGCCCACTTCGTGCTGCTGATGGGCGGGCAGGCCGCGCTGGCCTGGACCTTCAACAGCCACCTCGGCGGCGAGGAACAGGCGCTGATGGGCTTGATCGACCATGACGACCGGCCCTCCTGGAAGCTGGCCGAATGGGCCGCCATCGCCGCGGACTACGCCAAGCTGGAGAAGCTCGGCTTCCCGCGCCGCGTCGAGCCGCAGGTGGCCATCGCCTACTCCTTCGAGAACATCCACGCCACCAGCCCGAACGGCCCGTCCAACACGGTGCGCCAGTACATCAAGACGCCCTACCTGAAGCAGGCGCAGGGCGCCTTCGAGCCGCTGCTCAAGGACAACGTCGACGTCGCCATCATCAAGCTGTCCTACGAGGACCTGAGCCGTTACCGCCTGATCATCCTGCCCGGCATGTACCTGCTGGACCGGGCCTCGACCGAGGCGGTGCGCCAGTTCGTGGCCGGTGGCGGCACGGTGGTGATGACGGCCCAGTCCGCCAAGGTCGGCGACAACAACCAGTGGCACAACACGCCGTTGCCGGGCCAGTTGACCGATGTCTTCGGCCTGCGCACCAACGAGTTCTATGACGCGGCCGGCACCTTGACGCTCGGCGGCGAGGAGATCAAGGGCACGGTCGAGCATTACGAGGTGCTGGAGCCCTCCAGCGCGCGGGTGCTGGCGCGCTTCACCAACCTGGAAGGCACGCCGCCCGCCATCACCGTCAACCGCTTCGGCAAGGGCAGTGCGTACTACGTCGCCACGCCGGCGCAGCCGCAGATCATGCGGCCGCTGCTGCGGCAGCTCCGGGCCGAGCTCGGCATCGCAGCCGGCCCCAAGACGCCGGACGGCGTCTTCGCCCGTGCGGTCGACGGCCGCGTGCTCTACGTCAACACCAACAACGCGCCGGTCGACGTGGCCATCGACGGCGCGATGCACGGCGTGCTCAGCGGCAAGCGCTTCGACGGCACGCTGCGGCTGGAGGCGCGCGGCGCGGACCTGCTGGAACGTTGAGCGCGGGCCGGAACTGCGGGACGGGAACCCGGCTTGTTTACTAAACGTCGCGAAATTGGGGCCGATTCCCTCCGGCGAGATTGACCGTGGCGAGGCGCGCCCCCTATAACGGCGCGCAAACCCTCCGGGGCGTCGGCGTTGCTCCGGCGATCCCCACGGACCCATCCTTACCATGCCCAACGCCCGCGACCTTCCCGCCCTCCCCGACTTCAGGTCTCCGACCGTGCTGCTCGCGCATGCCCGCCGCACCATGGACTTCTATCACCCGCGCTGCATCGACCCCAGCGGCGGGATGTACCACTTCTTCAAGGACGACGGCACCGTCTACGACGCGCATCAGCGCCATCTGGTCAGCAGCACCCGCTTCGTCTTCACCTACGCGATGGCCTACCGCCACTTCGGCGATCCGGCCCATCTGGAAGGCCTGCGCCATGCGCTGCGTTTCCTGCGCGAGGCGCACCGGGACACGGCGCAGGAGGGCTACCACTGGCTGCTGGACTGCCGCGCCGACCGGCGCGAGGTGCTCGACGGCACGCGCCACGCCTACGGGCATGCGTTCGTGCTGCTGGCCTACGCCCATGCCGTGATGGCCGGCCTGGACGAGGCCCGCCCCTGGCTGGCGGAGACCTTCGACCTGATGGAACGCCGCTTCTGGGACGCGGCGCCGGCCTGTATGCGGACGAGGCCAGCGCGGACTGGTCGACGCTGTCGCCGTACCGCGGCCAGAACGCCAACATGCATGCCTGCGAGGCCCTGCTGGCCGCCTTCGACGCGACCGGCGAGCGCCGCTACCTGGAGCGCGCCCACCAGCTGGCCTACAACATCACCCAGCGCCAGGCCCAGCGCTGCGGCGGCCTGATCTGGGAGCACTACGACACGCAGTGGCAACCGGACTGGCAATACAACATCGACAACCCGGCCCACCTGTTCCGCCCCTGGGGCTACCAGCCCGGCCACCTCACCGAGTGGGCCAAGCTGCTGCTGCAGCTGCAAGCGCGCGGCGACGCGCTGGAGGCGGACCTGGGCTGGGCGCTGCCCACCGCCGACCGCCTGTTCAGGGTCGCGATGGACAAGGGCTGGGACCGTGCTCGGGGCGGCCTGCATTACTCGCTGGCGCCCGACCTGAGCGTGTGCGACGCGGACAAGTATTTCTGGGTGCAGGCCGAGAGCGCCGCCGCCGCGGCGCTGCTGGCGGTCCGCACCCAGGGCGACGCGGCCTTCTACTGGGACTGGTACCAGCGGCTCTGGGCCTACAGCTGGACCCATTTCGTCGATCACGCGCACGGCGCCTGGTACCGCATCCTGGACCGCGAGAACCGCAAGCTCAGCGATGAGAAGAGCCCCGCGGGCAAGGTCGACTACCACACGATGGGCGCCTGCTACGACATCGTCCGGGCCATGGGAGCAGCCGCTCATGCATGACGCGCCGTCGATGCTCTGCGCCGGCGAGGCGCTGACCGACCTGCTGCACCAGGGCGAGGACCGCTGGGTCAGCCGCGTCGGAGGCTCGGTGTGGAACGTGGCGCGCGCGCTGGCGCGCTGGGCGAGCCCACCGCCTTTGCCGGCGCCGTCAGCCGCGACCACTTCGGCGACGCGCTGTGGCGGGCCAGCGAAGCCGCCGGCCTGGACCTGCGCCTGATGCAGCGCGTCGATCGCGCGCCCTTGCTCGCGGTCGTCGAGCGGGGCGAGCCGCCGTCCTACTTCTTCATCGGCAACGACAGCGCCGACCTGTACTTCGACGAGCAGGCGCTGCCCGCCGGCTGGTCGCAGGGGCTGCGCTGGGCGCATTTCGGCGGCATCAGCCTGGCGCGCCAACCGCTGGCCGAGCGGCTGGTGGCACTGGCCGAGCGCCTGAAGCGCCAGGGCGTGGCGATCAGCTACGACCCCAACTACCGCACGCTGATGGATGCCGCCTACGCACCGACGCTGCGGCGCATGGCCGCGCTGGCCGATCTGGTGAAGGTGTCCGACGAGGACCTGCTGGGCCTGTTCCCCGGCGTGGCGCCGGACGAATCCCTGCGCCAGCTCCGCGCGATGAACCCGTCGGCGCTGTGCCTGTTCACCCGGGGTGGCGCCGGCGCGAGCCTGCTGCGCGGTGAACAGCGCTGCGACGCGCAGGCGCCTCGGGTCGACGTGGTCGACACCGTCGGCGCCGGCGATGCGAGCGTCGCCGGGCTGCTGCACAGCCTCGCCAGCCATCCC
>NZ_VOSR01000155.1:0-1978 GCF_007997345.1 Mitsuaria sp. TWR114 | reverse complement strand
CTGCAGCAGCTGGCGCTGGACAACGGCCAGGTGGAGGTGATGCGCACGGCCGGCAACCAGGTGCGCGTGCGCATCGACGCGGCCGATGCGGTCGATCGCCGCGATGCGCTGCAGCCGCGCTTCCGACACTTCGTGGAGCGCGCCGCCGAGGTGCTCGCGCGCTCGCCGGCGGTGCGGGTGCGCGTCGAGGCAGGCGTCCGCGTCAACTCGCCCGCCAATTCCCCGGCGGCCGCGAAGGGTCGCAACCAGGCGCTGGGCTGGGCCCGCGGCACCGAGGCGATACTCGCCAGCCGCGGCATTCCCGCCGACCGGTTGACGTCCGAGGCTCGCGCCGGCGGCGACGCCGAAGCGGCGGGAAGCTTCGACGCCGGCCCGCGGCGCTACATCGAGCTGCTGGCCGCCGACCCGATCGCGCAGTAGCGCAGGTGGGGCCGGCCCGCCGCGCTTCACCGACCCTTCATCCAGCCTTCATTCATGACCGTCCCCCTGGCCTCCCGCCGCGCCTTCATCCAGGCGTCGATCGCCGCGGCGTCGGCGCCCATGGCGCTGCTCGCTCCCACCGCTCAAGCGCAAACCGGCGCCTGGCCCAGCAAGCCGGTGCGTATCGTCGTGCCTTATGCGCCGGGCGGACTGAGCGACGCCGTCGGGCGCCTGCTGGCCGAGCGGCTGGCGCTGGGCCAGCCGGTGATCGTCGACAACAAGCCGGGCGGCGGCGGCGTCATCGGCATGGGCGTGGTGGCCAAGGCCGCCGCGGATGGCCACACGCTGGCCTTCTCGGCGATCAGCCCGTTGACGCTCAGCCCGCACACGCACCAGGTGCCCTACGACGCGCTGACCGACTTCGCGCCGGTGGCGCGGGTGATGGTGTCGCCGGTGTACCTGCTGGCCACGCCGGCCTTCACCGGCAAGACCTTCGCCGACGCGATCGCGCAGGCGCGCGCGCAGCCGGACCAGGTCACCTTCGCCACCAGCGGCGTCGGCAGCCTGGGCCACCTGATGCTCGAGCAGATCTCGCGCAAGGCGCAGGTCCGCTTCACCCACGTGCCCTACAAGGGCGGCGGCCAGATCGCCACCGACGCCGCCGGCGGCCAGTTCCAGCTGTTCACCGCCAATCCCGGCGCGGCGCTGAACGCGCTGGTCGAGCGCGGCAGGCTGCGCGTGCTGGCCGTGGCCGCGCCGGGCCGCATGCCGGGCCTGCCCGACGTGCCGACCGTCGATGAACTGGGCCATCCGGAGGCCAACATGAATTCGGTGTTCGGCGTCTTCGCGCCGGCCCGCACGCCGCCCGAGGTGATCCAGCGCCTGCACGAGGCCATCAACCGCGTGCTGGCCGAGCGCGACGTGCAGGAGCGGCTGCGCCAGCTCGACTACCTCGTGAGTCCGGCGACGATCGCGGTGTTCACGGACCAGCTGCGGCGCGAGCACGCCGCCAATGGGCGGCTGCTGAGGGAGAGCGGCATCCGGCTGGAGTGACCGGCGCGTGCACGCCGGCGCGTGCATGCCAGCGCGCGGAGGGCCCCTCGGGGCCCTCGCTTCATTTCAGCTCCGCCACCTGCAGCGTGCGACGCGGCACATGCGGATGCAGGTGGGACACCACCACCCTGCCCTGCACGAAATCCAGCGAGTAGCTGCTGTGCTGCAGCGGCGTTGCCCGCTCGGTGCGGTCCAGCGCGTTGCTGAAGCCGCGCCCCACCTGGCGGCCGTGGTCGAACACCAGGTCGGTGACGCCGCCCGGCACGCGGGCCACGGCGCTGTCGAACTCGCGGCGGTTGCGTGCGCGAGCACGGGCCGCAGGTCGGCATGGCCGGACACATGGGCGTGCAGGTCGGCGACCACCTGGGACAGCGTCGACAGCGAGTCGTAGCTGCCCACGTGGCCGGTCTCGGGCGCGCGCTCCCGCATGGCTTCGTCGCTGATCCCGACGTGGCGATCGATGGTGCGCTCCCAGGCCAGGTCGCTGATCGCGGCGCGACGCGCC
>NZ_VOSR01000154.1:0-8639 GCF_007997345.1 Mitsuaria sp. TWR114 | reverse complement strand
CGTCGCAGTACATCGAGACGGCGGTCCGCTTCGAGGACGGCCGCACCGGCAGCGTCGCCGCCGATCGGTCCGCGGTCGCCGCCTCCTGGGTGAGCGTGCCGACGGTGGTCTCGGTCGGGCCGTAATGGTTGAAGACGCGCAGCGCCGGCCGCAGCGCCTGGATGCGCGACAGCAGCGCCCAGGTCGTGGCCTCGCCGCCCAGGACCAGCCGGTGACGCGGCAAGGCGTCCGCCGCCTCGCGGGCGCCGAGCAAGGCCAGCAGATGACTGGGCGTGATCTTGAGCACGTCGATCGATTCCCGCCGCATCACCTCGGCGAAGGCATCCGGGTCGAACGCCCGTGCGGCGGAGATCAGATGCAGCGTCAACCCCGCGCGCAAGGCGCCGAACAGCACCGTGTGGCCGAGGTCGGCGGCCACCGTCGAGACCATGGCCATGCTTGAGAGGCGGTCGTCGATGTCCAGCCGATGCAGCACGCCGTCGAGGTAGTTGCCCAAGGCGCCATGGCTGACGACGACGCCCTTCGGGCGGCCCGTCGATCCTGAGGTGTAGATCAGGTAGGCCGCCTGGTCCGGATGGACCGCGGTGGGTATGACCGTGTCGGTCGCGGTCGCGCTCGCGGTCGAAGTCGCGGTCGCTCCACGCGGCGAGCGCGCCCGGTCGGTGTCGTCGCCATGGTCACCAGCTGGAAGCCGCATCGTCGGCACACCGAAGGCCCAGGCCGGGTCGCCGTCGTCACCCCCATCACCAACCTCATCGCCTACCGCGTCGCGGATCACGAGCACCGCGCCGCTGTCCCGCAGTTGGAAAGCCAGGCGCTCTGCCGGCAGCGCGGGGTCCAGCGGCACGAACGCCGCGCCAGCGCGCAGCACGCCGAGCATCGCGACGACCATCGGGATCGAGCGGTCGAAGGCCAGGCCCACCCGCGCGTCGGCGCCGATGCCCCGATCGCGCAGCCGTCGCGCCAGCTCATCGACTCGACGATCCAGCACGGACCAGGTCAGCGCGTCGTCCTCCTGGACAAGCGCTGTGGCCTGCGGATGACGTCGCGCGTGCAGGGCAACATGCTCATGCACTGGCACGAAAGACGAGCCGGTCAGCGCCGATGCGCCCACGGGGACTGGCGCAGGCTTACCGAGGCCCCAGGCCGCGAGGCGCCGCAGGTCATCTTCATCCGCCAGGCCGACGGCCCCGACGAACTGGTCGGGCGCGCGCACGATGGCCTCCAACATCGCCACGCAGGCGCGGACCAGCCGCCGCGCCGTCGAGGCCTCGAACAGGTCGGTGTTGTAGGCGAGCCGGCCGCCAATGCGCGCCGAGCCCACCTGGAAGTTCATCGACAGGTCGAATTTCGCGTTGACATCCCCCTGCTCGACGAACTCGACCGTGACGTCGTCGAAGGCCAGCGCCGGCAGGTCCCCCATCTGCACGCCGAAGAGCACCTGGAACAGCGGCGAGCGCGTCGGATCCCGGCGCTCGTTGCGCTGGGCCAGCAGCAGGTCCAGCGGCAGGTCGGGATGCGACATCGCCGCCAGCGCATCGCTCCGGATCTGGCGGCACAACGCCCGCAAGGTCTGCTCGGGCTTCAGCCGCGCGCGATAGACATGGGTGTTCACGAAGAAGCCGATCAGGCCGAAGACCTCCTCGTCCTGGCGCCCCGCATGCGGCACGCCGACGGCAAACTCCGACTGCCGCGCGAAACGCGCCAACAGCAGCTGCCAGGCGGCAAACAGCACGACGAAGGGCGTGCAGCGCTCGGCGCGGCAGAACTGGCGCAGCGCCGCCTCCAGCGCGGGCTCGAGCGCGAAGTCGATCGACGTGCCGCGGAACGACGGCATCGCGGGACGCGGCGCATCGGTCGGCAAGGCCAGCACCGGGACCTCGGGGCCGAGCTGCGCGTTCCAGTGGGCGAGCGCGCGATCGAACCCGCCGCGCGCCAGCGTCTCGCGCTGGCGGACCGCGTGGTCCGCGTACTGCAAGCGCAGCGGTGGCAGCTGGACCGGGCCCGCCTGCCGCAGCGCCAGGCCGTAGGCCGTGGACAGGTCGGCGGCGAAGACCGGGTTGGACCACGCATCCGACACGATGTGATGCAGGCACAGCACCAGGACGTGGTCGTCCTCGCCCCGCTTCAGCAGCCGCGCCACCATCGCCGGCGCGACCGCCAGGTCGAAGACGTGGTGGAGCGTGGCCTGCACCTCGCGCGCGATCGCCTCCTCGCGCGCCTGCGGCGCGAGCGCCGAGACGTCCGTCTGCCCGAGCGTGAACGCGACCTGCGGCTCGGCCACGGCCATCGGCAGGCCGTCTCGTTCGAGGAAGCGGGTGCGCAGGATCGCGTGACGCGCGATCACCGCCTCGAAGGCGCGCTGCAGGGCCTCGGCCCGCAGCGGGCCGCGCAGGCGCATGACGCGTGGCAGGTTGTAGGCGGTCATGCGCTCGCCCAGGCGCTGCAGCACCCACAGCGGCTCCTGCGTGAACGACAGACGGACGCCTCGCCGTCGGCGACGCGGGCGGTGGGTGGCGGCGCGGCGACGCCCAGGTCGTCAGCGGCGGGCACAGGCGGGAGGGTCATGTCGTTCATCGGTGCAACGGAGGGATCAGGGGGACGGCGTCGCGGTCTCGGAGGCCGCTGTCTCGGATGTCGCTGTCTGGGGCCCTGCGGTCTCGGACGTCTGCCAGTCGGTGGCGGCCAGGCGCTCGAAGCCCGAGGTGTCCCAGGGGCCGGCGCGCAGCGCGGCAGCCAGCTCGGCCACGGTCGGGTGGTCGAAGACCAGGCCGGGCTCGATCTCGATGCCCAGCAGCTTGCGCAGGCGCGCGACCAGGCCGCGCAGGATGCCGTAGGCCAGGCTCGACGGCTCGGGCAGGCCACGCGCGAAATCGGCACGGCCCAGCACCAGCATGTCGGTCTGCACCTCGGCTCTGACGGTGGCCGAGTGCGGCTCGTTGTCGATGAGGCTCATCTCGCCGACATAGTCGCCGGGCTGAAGCACCGCGAGGATCACCTCGCGGCCTCTGCTGTCGGCGGTCAGGACGCGGGCCCGACCGTTCAGCAGGATGAAGAGCGCGTTGGATTTGGTGCCCTGCTCGACGATCAACTCGCCGCGTTTGAAGCGCCGCTTGACGACGCTGTCCGCGATGGACTGGGCCTGGTCGGCGGTCAGCAGGGAGAACAAGGGAACCCTGCGGATCAGATCCAAGTTGGACAACATGGCCATGAAGGGATGCCTCCTGTCGGGGGTTAGGGTCAATCGTGGTTGTCAGGATGGCAGAGGGACCCGCCACCTAGAATGGATGCATTGTGCCAATTTGTTCACGGCTGTTCATAGGGTCAACGCTGTAACGGCCGTAGGCTATTGACCCTTGCGTCCGCTGTGCGCATCCCCAATTGCCTGTCATGAGCCAAAACACCCGACACGCCCAACTGCTGATCCTCGGCTCCGGCCCCGCCGGCTACACCGCCGCCCTGTATGCGGCCCGCGCCAACCTCAAGCCGCTGCTGGTCACCGGCATGGCGCAAGGGGGTCAGTTGATGACCACCACCGAGGTCGACAACTGGCCCGCCGACGTGATGGGCGTGCAAGGTCCCGAGCTGATGCAGCGCTTCCAGCAGCATGCCGAGCGCTTCCAGACCGAGATCGTCTTCGACCACATCAACAGCGTCGACTTCTCCAAGCGTCCGTTCACGCTGACCGGCGACAGCGCCGTCTACACCGCCGACACGGTGATCCTGGCCACTGGCGCCTCGGCGCAGTACCTGGGCCTGCCGTCCGAGGAAGCGTTCATGGGCCGCGGCGTCAGCGCCTGCGCGACCTGCGACGGCTTCTTCTATCGCGAGCAGGAGGTCTGCGTGGTCGGCGGCGGCAACACCGCGGTCGAGGAAGCGCTGTACCTGTCCAACATCGCCAGCAAGGTCCACCTGATCCACCGCCGCGACAAGTTCCGCGCCGAGCCCATCCTGGTCGACAAGCTGATGGACAAGGTCCAGGCCGGCAAGATCGAGCTGCACCTGTTCCACACGCTGGACGAGGTACTGGGCGACGCCAGCGGCGTGA
The DNA here is from genome assembly GCF_007997345.1 of Mitsuaria sp. TWR114. Classification (NCBI taxonomy): domain Bacteria; kingdom Pseudomonadati; phylum Pseudomonadota; class Betaproteobacteria; order Burkholderiales; family Sphaerotilaceae; genus Roseateles; species Mitsuaria sp. TWR114. The sequence goes on along the minus strand of NZ_VOSR01000154.1, from coordinate 4,591 downwards.
CCGGCGTGCGCATCAGGAGCACGCAGGACGGCGCGACCACCGACGTCAAGCTGCAAGGCTGCTTCATCGCCATCGGCCACAAGCCCAACACCGACATCTTCGCCGGCCAGATCGAGATGAAGGATGGCTATATCCGCACGAAGAGCGGCCTGGAAGGCTTCGCGACGATGACCAGCGTGCCCGGCGTCTTCGCCGCCGGCGACGTGCAGGATCACGTCTACCGCCAGGCCATCACCAGCGCCGGCACCGGCTGCATGGCCGCACTCGACGCCCAGCGCTTCCTGGAGCAGGAAGCCCGCTGAGCACCGCGAGTCCGCGCGCCATTCAGGCGACACCCGCATTCCAGCCGCCCGCTCTTCCGCGGGCCGGTCTGTTTCTGCTACACTCGCCGTTTTCCTGCGCCGACAACCTGTGAAGGATCTCGACGCGGGGAAGATGGGAAACCGCCACCCTATGGCGAGGTGAGGCCGCCGCCCGCGATCCGACAGCAAGGTCGGGACGATTGGGACGGTCGCCGGATGACAAGTATCGGAGTGTCCTCATGGCACGCGTCTGCGAAGTCACGGGCAAGAAGCCCATGGTCGGGAACAACGTTTCCCACGCCAACAACAAAACCAAGCGCCGGTTCCTGCCGAACCTGCAATACCGCCGTTTCTGGGTCGAAAGCGAAAACCGCTGGGTCCGTCTGCGCATCAGCAACGCCGCGCTGCGTCTGATCGACAAGAAGGGCATCGACGCCGTGCTGGCCGACCTGCGTGCCCGCGGTCAAGCCTAATCACTGAACCAGGAGCGACACCATGGCATCCAAAGGCGGACGCGAAAAGATCAAGCTGGAATCCACTGCCGGCACCGGTCATTTCTACACCACGAACAAGAACAAGAAGACCACGCCCGAAAAGCTGGAATTCATGAAGTTCGACCCCAAGGCGCGCAAGCACGTGCTGTACAAGGAAACCAAGCTGAAGTGATTCAGCGTGAGAGGGCTGCGACAGCACCGCCCTCACCTTGAAGAAAACCCGCCGATCGGCGGGTTTTTTCATTCTGGAGCGCGAGCGATGCGCCGCCGATCTGGGCTCTCCCGCGTCGCTCAGGGCGTAATGCGCGCCAAGCGGTCCTTGCCCAGCAGATCCTTGGCCATCCAGTCGTCGATCATCTTCTTCTCATAGCGCAGCGGCTCGGAGTCGAAGTAGCGGTTGCTTGCGTTCTGGTAGTCCATGTCCTTGATGTCCGCCTTCCCGGACTTCAGGACCTTGTCGTTCTCGCTGAGCGTGTAGGTGAAGCTCATCCGGGGAATGGTGACAGTGCGCAGCACCCGCAGGCGGTCGACGCGGGCCGCCGGCTCCAATTCCCCGGCCAGGTCGATGTCGGTCACTTCAATCTTCAGTTGCTTGCCCGGCAATTCGCGGGCGGCCAGCGCCTTGAAGTGATCCTCCAGTTGCTTCATTGCCGTGGTGCGATCCACGTAGTTGAAGCCGATGTCCGAAAAATTCTCCGGCTTGATGAAGCTCACCTCCGCCTGCGCCTGGGCCACCGACGCCATCGCCCCAAAACTCAGGGTCATCAGGCTGACCAGCGCGATGCGCTTGAACGGGATTGCGGCAGTCATGTCAGTCTCCTTGTGTGAGGGTCCCAACAAATTATGGGCGCCCCAATGAAAAAAGGCGCCCGGTAAGGGCGCCCTTTGCATTCCTTCATCCGTCGCCCGGTGACAGCCATCACCGAGACGGCCTCACCGCACGCGACAGGCGTATCAGTCGATCAGGCGCGCACTGCGCGCAGCCCCATTGCGAAGGCCTTGAGTTCGGCGATACCGCTTTCCTCGGCCTTGCGGCACCACGCCTGGAGGTCATGCACCAGCTGCTCGGCCGACACGTTCGTGCGAGTCCACAGCTGACGCAGTTCCTCGCGCATGGTCACCAGCTTGTCGAGCACCGGGCTGGCGGCGCGAGCCCCATCCAACTGCGCCTGGAAGACCGCCGGGATCTTCTCGGCGTCACGATGCAGCCAGCGCTTGGCCAGCTTGAACTGGTGGAACTTGACGCTGTGCTGCTCACCCGCTGCCTTGAGCTTGGCCAGCTCGTCCTTGCAGGCGCCGCGCAGGCCGCGGGCATAACGCGCCATCACCTCATAGCGATTGGCGATGATGGCTTCCAGCGTGTCCTTGTCCGCGACGGCCTTGATCTCGCCGGTCTTCATCTGCGGCGCGGTCTTGCGCACCTTCGCCCAACCAATCATCTCCATCGCGCGGATGTAGCCCCAGCCGATGTCGAATTCGAACGGCTTGACCGAGAACTTGGCCGACGTGGGATACGTGTGGTGGTTGTTGTGCAACTCCTCGCCACCGATGATCAGGCCCCACGGGGAGACATTGGTCGACGCATCGGTCGCCTCGAAATTGCGATAACCCCAGTAGTGGCCGGCGCCGTTGATCACGCCGGCAGCCCAGAACGGGATCCAGACCATCTGGACGGCCCACACCGCCAGACCGACCACACCGAACAGCGCCAGGTCGATGATCATCATCAGGGACACGCCCCAGACCGAGCGCCCGCTGTAGACATGGCGCTCCATCCAGTCGTCCGGCACGCCATGGCTGAACTTCTTGATGGTTTCTTCGTTCTTGGCCTCGGTGCGGTACAGCTCGGCGCCTCGGGTCATCACGGTCTTGATGCCACGGGTGACCGGGCTGTGGGGGTCTTCCTCGGTCTCGCACTTGGCGTGGTGCTTGCGGTGGATCGCCACCCACTCGCGGGTGACCATGCCTGTGGTCAGCCACAGCCAGAAGCGGAAGAAGTGGGAGGGGATCGGCCCCAGGTCGAGCGCGCGGTGCGCCTGGGCGCGGTGCAGGAAGATCGTCACCCCGGCGATGGTGATGTGCGTCACCACCAGCGTGAAGACCACGATCTGCCACCAGCTGGCGCCGGTGAAGCCGTCGATCATCCAGTTGAGGACGGCATCGTGCACAGACATCAATACGTTCATTCGGTCCTAACCCTGCTCGCGAGGAGCCAGTTGTCCACAGGAAGCCACGATTGTAGGCGAGGCCCTCTAGAAATCGCCCAAATCAGACCGGCTTTCCCGCCTGCTTTTGACGCACCAGGGTTGGAATGGCCTGACATCGTGATCCATCGAACGAACCCCGCAGGCCCTCGAACGCCGGCGATCCGGTTCGCAGCGTGGTCCGCGAGGTGATCAGTTCGTTATAAGAATTACACGGCACCAGCCGGACCTGTCCGCCTTACTTCTTGCGTTCCCAGACGGCCGCGAAGAAACCGTCGCTGTGATGGCGGTGAGGCCACAGGCGCAGGTAGCCGTTGTCGGACAGCGCCATGGCCTGCTCGGCGTTGACCTGCGCATGGGCCAGCACTTCGTGGGCCGGCTGCAGCGTGAAGTCGGGATGGGCTTCGGAGAACACCTGGGCGACGGCCTCGTTCTCGGCATCCAGCAGCGAACAGGTCGCGTAGACCAGTCGGCCGCCCGGCTTGAGCAGGCGGGCGGCGCTGTTCAGGATGGCCACCTGCTTGTCATGCAGTTCCTTGACGCTGTCCGGCGACTGGCGCCACTTCAGGTCGGGATTGCGGCGCAGGGTGCCCAGGCCCGAGCACGGCGCGTCGACCAGCACCCGGTCGATCTTGCCGGCCAGGCGCTTGATCCGGTCGTCGCGCTCATTGCTGATCTGGACCGGGTAGACATTGGACAGCCCGCTGCGCGCCAGCCGGGGCTTGAGCTTGTCGAGCCGGTGTCCGGACACGTCGAACGCATACAGCCGGCCGGTGTTGCGCATCGCGGCGCCCAGCGCGAGTGTCTTGCCGCCGGCACCGGCGCAGAAGTCGACCACCATCTCGCCCCGCTTGGCCTCGGTCAGCAACGACAGCAGTTGGCTGCCCTCGTCCTGGACCTCGACCTGGCCGCTGGTGAAGACGTCCAGCTTCTGCAGCGCGGGCTTGCCGTCCAGGCGCAGGCCCCAGGGCGAATACGGCGTCGGCGTCGAATTGAAGCCCTTGTCCTTCAACGCCGCCTGCACCTCCTCGCGCTTGGCCTTGAGCAGGTTCACGCGCAGGTCCAGCGGCGCGGCCGCGTTGACGGCGTCGGCCAGCTGCCAGAACTGCTCGTCGCCCAGGCGCGCCTTCAGCGGCTCGACCAGCCAGTCGGGCAGGTTGTGGCGCAGCTTCTCGGGCAGCTTGGCGCGGTCGATGGACCCCACCTGCTTGAGCCACTGCTGCTCCTCGTCCTTGAGCGCGCCGCGCAGGAACGCTTCGTTGCCGGCCCAGGCGAGGATCGCCAGGCGCCGCGCCATCGGACCGCGGCCGGACTGGGCCAGGTGCTGCAGCAGCGGGCGCTGGCGCAGCACGGCGTAGGCGGTTTCGGCGATGGTGTGGCGCTCGCGCTGGCCGAGGGCCTTGTTGGCGCGGAAGAAGTCGGAGACCAGGGCGTCGGCCGGCTTGTCGAACAGCAGCAGGCTGTCCACCAGTTCGGCGCAGAGTTCAAGAAGGGCATTAGGATGCATCGCCGGATTATCCCCGAGCCTTCCCGCATGAGCGACGCCCCGCCCTCCCCCCACCCCAGCGCCGCGCCCACCGCGCTCCCCTCC
>NZ_VOSR01000153.1:0-2557 GCF_007997345.1 Mitsuaria sp. TWR114 | reverse complement strand
CAGTTGATGACCACCACCGAGGTCGACAACTGGCCCGCGACGTGATGGGCGTGCAAGGTCCCGAGCTGATGCAGCGCTTCCAGCAGCATGCCGAGCGCTTCCAGACCGAGATCGTCTTCGACCACATCAACAGCGTCGACTTCTCCAAGCGTCCGTTCACGCTGACCGGCGACAGCGCCGTCTACACCGCCGACACGGTGATCCTGGCCAACTGGCGCCTCGGCGCAGTACCTGGGCCTGCCGTCCGAGGAGTCCTTCATGGGCCGCGGCGTCAGCGCCTGCGCGACCTGCGACGGCTTCTTCTATCGCGAGCAGGAAGTCTGCGTGGTCGGCGGCGGCAACACCGCGGTCGAGGAGGCGCTGTACCTGTCCAACATCGCCAGCAAGGTCCACCTGATCCACCGCCGCGACAAGTTCCGCGCCGAGCCCATCCTGGTCGACAAGCTGATGGACAAGGTCCAGGCCGGCAAGATCGAGCTGCACCTGTTCCACACGCTGGACGAGGTACTGGGCGACGCCAGCGGCGTGACCGGCGTGCGCATCAGGAGCACGCAGGACGGCGCGACCACCGACGTCAAGCTGCAAGGCTGCTTCATCGCCATCGGCCACAAGCCCAACACCGAGATCTTCCGGGGGCAGATCGAACTGCGCGATGGCTACGTGCTGACGCGCAGCGGCTCCGAGGGCTTCGCCACGATGACCAGCGTGCCCGGCGTCTTCGCCGCCGGCGACGTGCAGGACCACGTCTACCGCCAGGCCATCACCAGCGCCGGCACCGGCTGCATGGCGGCGCTGGACGCGCAGCGTTTCCTGGAGCAGCAGGCGGGCTGAGTGGCCGCGGTCAGAAGGACCAGGCCACGCCGGCAACCCAGCGCTGCTGTGGCGGCACCGAGCTGTAGAGCCGCGACACGGTGAAGCGCCAGGCGCCGGCGGTGTAGCTCAAGCCGCCGTTGGCGAAGCGGTAGGAGCTGCCCTCGCCGCCCCAGGGGCTGACGATGCCCCAGCCCACGTCGGCGGCGAGCGCGCCCCACAGGCGCCGATGCCAGGTCAGCTCGACGATGGTCGCGCCGGGATGGCCGACGGCGTATCCCCGCGAGGACGACGCGGCCAGGTCCGGCGACAGCGACACCGTGCCGCCCCACTGGCCCCAGGCGCCGCCGTCCCAGAGGCTGCCGATGGAGATTTCGCTGTAGCGCAGGCGGCCCGCGCCGGGGCCGGTGTAGTCGTAATAGGCGCCGGACAGGGTCAGCGTCCGGTGGTCGTCGACCTGCCACCAGCGCGTCGCCGACACGATGGCCTCGGCGGTCGCGCCGCCGTCGGGATTGAGCGTACCCAGGCCCAGGCCCAAGGCCCAGTTGCGGTCGTCGCGGTAGAAGAAGTCGGCGGTCGCGCCGGGATGGTCGCCGCTCAGGCTCAGCCCGCGCGAGACCCGCTCCGACACCACCGACAGCGTGCCGCCCCAAGTCTGTGCATCGGCGGCGCCGGGCACCGTGGCGACGGCGGCCAGCGCGGCGATTCCCACCGCCAGCGGCCGGTCCCAGACCCGGGTTCTCCCTCTGACAAGCAGGGCGGTGACGACATTTTTAGGGGGCTCGACAACCATCGGCGGCGATTGTGGCACCCATGAACGACACTTCTGCAGAATTCGTCGCCCCATGTTTCCATCTGTTCCCAATGAGGCGGACACGGCCCTCGAGTCGCGTCTGCGCACCTGGCTGCAGGCCGCCGCGGCCGGCGACCGGTCCGGCTTCGAGCAGCTCTACCGGCATTGCCAGCCGCGCCTGTCGCGCTTCGTGCTGCGCTGCTGCGGACGGCCCGACCTGGCCGACGAGGTCGTCAACGACGCGCTCTGGATCGTGTGGCGCAGCGCCGGCAACTTCCGCGGCGAGTCGCGCGTCTCGACCTGGATCCATGGCATCGCCTACCGCTGCATGCTCAAGGCGCTGCGCGACGGCGTGACGGCCGAGGAGATCAATGCCTCCGCCGTCCATGAAGCGGAACTGGCCTCGGCCGAACCCGCCTTCAACGAGGCCGCCGACCGCGAGCAGCGCGACTGGGTGATGCGCGGCCTGGCGACGCTGCCGACCGAGCAGCGGGTGACGATGGAGCTGGCGTATTACCTGGGCGAGACCTGCGAGGACATCGCCCGCATCATGAATTGCGCCACCGGCACCGTGAAGGCGCGCATGTTCCACGCGCGGGTCCGGCTGCGCAACGTGCTGCCCGAGCTGGGCGGCCTCCCCCGTCCCGCCAGCGGCACCGAAGGACAGCCATGAGTTCCCACGACACCCCCTCCGACGCCGGCAAGGCCACCACCGATCCGGTCCACGTGACACCGAACGAGCACCGCCAGGTCTGGGACATGATCGCCTGGGTCGTCGCGGGCACTGCCACGCCGGAGCAACACCGCCAGGTGCAGGCCCACCTGCCGCACTGCGCGCATTGCCGGGACGAACTCGCGCTGCAGCAGCGCATCCACGCGGCGATGCAGGATCCCGCGGGCGTGGGCAGCGCTGGCGCCACGGCCGACGCCGACGCGATCCAGGCCGGCCTGGAT
>NZ_VOSR01000152.1:0-5590 GCF_007997345.1 Mitsuaria sp. TWR114 | reverse complement strand
GCGTCGCCGGCCTGCGCGTACACGGCGGTGGCGCCCATGCCGACGATCGCCAGGCCCGCCAGCACGGCCAGGGTCCGGGTGCGCATCACTGCGCGCTCCAGTCGAGCGACGAGCCAGTCTGCACCGGGCTGCGTGCGCCGTCGACCTCGATCGCCCAGTCATGCAGCGCGCCCTCGACGATACGGACGCGATAGCCCTCGCCGTCGCGGGTCACCGTGCCGCGGGCCGCGATCGTGCCGTCCACCGCGGCGACCACGAAGGGCGCGGTCGCGCCCTTGTCCAGCGCGAAGACCCGCAGCACCACGCCGCGCGCGTAGTCGTAGTCCGGGCGTTCGGTCTCCTGGCCCCAGGGCAGCACGGTGTTCGGCGCGACGTAGAGCGGCAGGCTCATGAAGTCGTGCGTCTCCCGGCGCCAGCGGCCGCCGTCGACGACCTCGCCGCTGAGCAGGTGGGTCCAGCGGCCCGCCGGCAGGTAGACATCGACCTCGCCGCTGTCGGTGAACACCGGCGCCACCAGCAGCGCGTCGCCCAGGTGGAACTGGCGGTCCAGGGTCGCGCAGGCCGGATCGTCCGGGAACTCCAGCACCGGCGCGCGCATCGTCGGCACGCCGGTCTCGCTCGCGGCGATCGCGGTCGCGTAGAGGTAGGGCATCAGCTGGTGCTTCAGGCGGGTGAAGCGTTGCAGCACCACGCAGCTTTCCTCGTCGACCAGCCAGGGCACGCGGTAGAAGCTGCTGCCGTGCAGCCGGCTGTGCGAGGACAGCAGGCCGAACTGGATCCAGCGCTTGTAGACGGCCGGCGGCGGATTGCCCTCGAAGCCGCCGATGTCGTGGCTCCAGAAGGCGAAGCCGCAGGACGTCAGCGAGAGGCCGCCACGCAGGCTTTCCGCCATCGATTCGAAGTTGGACCAGCAGTCGCCGCCCCAGTGCACCGGGAAGCGCTGGCCCGAGGCGTAGGTCGAGCGCGCGAAGACGACCGCGTCGCTGCCCTGCACCTCCTGCAGCAGCTCGAAGACGGCCTCGTTGTATTGCAGCGCGTAGAGGTTGTGCATCTCGACCGGATCGGAGCCGTCGAAGTAGACGACGTCCTTGTCGGGGATGCGCTCGCCGAAGTCGGTCTTGAAGCAGTCCACGCCCATCGCCAGCAGCCGGCGCAGGTGGCCCTGGTACCAGCCTTGGCGGCGGGGTTGGTGAAGTCGACGATGGCCATGCCGGGCTGCCAGAGGTCGGTCTGCCAGGTCAGGCCGTTGGCGCGCTTGATGAAGTAGCCCTCGCGCACGCCCTCGGCGAAGAGCGGCGAGCGCTGCGCGACGTAGGGGTTGATCCAGAGGCTGATCTTCAGCCCCTTGGCGCGCAGCCGCGCGAGCATGCCCTCGGGATCGGGGAAGCCGCGACGGTCCCATTCGAAGTCGCACCACTGGAACTCGCGCATCCAGAAGCAGTCGAAGTGGAAGACGCTGAGCGGCAGCTCGCGGCGCGCCATCTCGTCGATGAAGTGCGTGGCGGTGGCCTCGTCGTACTGGGTCGTGAACGAGGTCGTCATCCACAGCCCGAAGGTCCAGGCCGGCGGCAGCGGCGCGCGGCCGGTCAGCTCGGTCAGGCGCGCGACGGCGGCCTTGGGCGTGGGCCCGGCGATGACGCAGTAGTCCAGGGTCTCGCCCTCGCGGCTGAACTGCACGCGCGAGGTCTTCTCCGACGCGACCTCGAAGGACACCGGGCCCGCCTCGTTGACCAGCACGCCGTAGCCGCGGCTGCTCAGGTAGAAGGGCACGCTCTTGTAGGCCTGCTCGCAGGCGGTGCCGCCGTCCTTGTTGGTGTTCTCGACGGTCTGGCCGTTCTTGACCCAGGGCGTGAAGCGCTCGCCCAGGCCGTAGACGTACTCGCCCACCGCCAGCGTCAGCTGCTCATGGACGTAGTTGGCCTTGCCGGCCCATTGCAGGTAGCCGAGCGAGCGCCAGTCGCTGCGCGTGAGCACCTTGTCGCCCTCGCGGAAGGTCAGGCCGTAGCCCTCGCCCTTCTTGACGTCGACCGACAGCGGGCCGGAGGTGACGGTCACCAGCTTGTCGGTCTCGGTGACCTGCAGCGCCGGCGAGGTCGCGCCGACCATGGGCACGTGCAGGCGCGGCGCCTGGGAGGCGCTGAAGTGCTCGACGCTGACGCGGATCACGCCCGGCAGCGGCGAGCGCAGCGTGACGGTCAGCGTCGGGCCTTGCAGCGTGTCGCCGCGGTGCTTGATGGGGCGCGTGGTGACCAGCAGAACGACGCGGTCGTCGTGGATGTCCACGGCATAGGTCTCGGTGGCGTAATGGGCCGAGACGCCAGGCTGCAGCAGCCATTGCCCGTCGGTGAACTTCATGGGGATCCTTCTCGTCTTCCTGTCGGTGACTCGTCATGGCGGCCGTCGGCGGCCGCCGGTCTGCATGCGAGCGGCGCCGGCGCGGCGCCGCTTCATCGTTTCATCGCGCGGCCGGCTCCAGCGTCACCAGCACCACGTCATGCGAGCGCATCGGCACCGTCTCGCGATGGCGGCCGTCGCGCCCGACGCGCACGGTGCGCTCGCGCTCCGGCTTGTCGGTGGTCAGCGCCTGCAGCTTCGCCAACTGCTCGGCGGACAGGTTGCCCGGTTTGCCGAGTTTCAGCCAGGCGGTGTACGCGTCGTTGGCCTCGAAGCCGACGCGGTACTGGCGCAGCGTGTAGACGCCGGGCTTGAGGCCCTGCCAGCGCAGCGTGGCGGGGGCGAGCTTCGTGGCCGGGAGCACCTGGGTGAAATAAGGCCGGTTGCTGGTCTGCTGGTCCGGCAGCCGCCAGTCCCAGACCAGCGCGGCGACCTTGCCATCGTCGACCGCGGCAAGCGCGCTGCTGTCCTTGAGCGGCACGTCGCGGCCGGTCAGCTGCTTCAGGTACTTGTAGGCGAAGTAGGCCGGCTTGCGCACGCCTTCGCGCGTCAGCAGGCCGAAGCCGCCGTGGAAGGGGGTGGGCGGCGGACCGGGCTCCTCGAACAGGTCGCTGTAGGTCCAGTAGCTCATCGCCTGGGCGTAGCCCCGCGTCAGGCGCAGCTTCTCCAGGATGTAGGGCGCGCTGAGGTAGGCGTCGTGGACGGGATCGCGCGGGTTGTAGCTGGCGCTCCACTCGGTGATGTAGAGCGGCAGGCCGGGGAAGGGCGAGGCTTCGATCTCGCCGCGCACGCGTTTCACGTCGCCGATGATCGTGTCCGGCGAGCGCGACAGCTTGTTGTCGTCCTGGCCGAATTCGTCGAGGAAGCCGCCGTCCACGCCATAGGTGTGGGTGGTGACGAAGTCGACGGGGACGTTCTTCTCCTTGCAGAAGGCCAGGAAGGGCACGACCCAGGCGGCGCCCGCGGTCGCCGGACCGCCGACCTTCAGCTGCGGATCGACCGCCTTCAGCGCCCGGGCGCTGCGGGCGTAGAGGTCGAAGTAGGCGGTCTGGTCGGCGCGTTCCCAGAAGCCATCGAGGTTGGGCTCGTTCCAGACCTCGAAGGGCCATTGGCGCACTTCCTCGGCGCCGTAGCGCGCGATGAGGTGGCGCGCGAAGGCGTCGACCAGCGCGACCCAGGGCTCAGCCTGCGGATGCGAGGTGTTGCCCTTCCAGTAGAAGATGGTCTGCGGCGAGGTGGCCATCGCGTCCGGCGTGAAGCCGAGTTCGACGAAGGGCTTGATGCCCTTGGCCAGCAGCGCGTCGTAGAGCGTGTCGATGCGGCCGAAGTCGAATTGGAGACGGCCGTCGGCGCCTTTGGTCACGGTCTTCAGCGCGTCGTGGAAGATCGCGTGGAAGCGGATGGTGCGGAAGCCGAGCTCGTCGACGGCGGTCTTGAGCTGGGCCTGGCTGTCGTCGCGGATCAGGGTGCCGGGGAAGTCGGCGCCGACGGCGTAATCGAAGCTGCGATCGACCGGGCCGGCGGCCTGGCGCAGGTCGACGTCGATGGCACGGCCGGGCTTGGCGGCCGGTCCGGCGCTCCAGGCGGCCATCGGGGCGAGCGCGAGCGTCAGCGCGGCCATCTTGCGTCTCGAGAGGGTGAGCGACATGGGTTGAAGTCCGGAGGGGGTCAGGCGGGAAGCCCGCGGTAGCGGAAGCGGCGGAAGCGCACCTCGCCCTGGCCGGCGCTGAACAGCGCCAGCTTCAGGCTCAGGAAGCCGCCGAAGACGTTGTGATGGAAGCCCGAGACCTCCATCTGCCAGGGGTGTTGCGTCCAGTCCTTGCCATCGGGCGAGGTGTGGAAGGTGACGACGTTCTCGCGGTTGGTGAGCCGTAGGTGCAGCACGCGCGGCCCGGTGGTCGCCGGCAGCTTGTGCCGCATCCAGCCGATCTCCTGGCTGTAGTTGTAGGTCAGCATCTCCTGCGCGTTCGCGCCGATGCCGGCGAAGCCGCGGCCGTCGTAGAAGAGCGCCAGGCCGCCGTGGGCGTCGCCGGGGATCTCCATCTCGACGCTGGCCTCGTAGCTGCGGTCGCCGATCAGGCAGGTCAGAGGCGAGCAGTCGGCCAGCGAGGTCCCCTTGGCCTTCAGGACCAAGCTGCGGTCGCGTCGCGAGACGCGTTCGCCGTCCTTCGCGTCGGGCGCGAAGAGCGTCCATTGGACGCCCATGCGGTCGGTGCTGAAGTCGTCGGAGAGGTCGAAGCCGGCCTGCGAGGGCCGGCCGCCGCGCGGCTTGGGCAGCGGCCGCGCGAGCGTGCCGCCGCGTGCCTTCAGCCAGCCGTCCTTCGTCCATTCGACCGGCTCGAGCAGCGTCTGGCGGCCCAGCGTGCGCATGCCGTTCTCATAGCCGTGATAGACCATCCACCAGTCGCCGGCGGGGCCTTCGACCACGCTGGCATGGCCGCGCGACCACCAGGGCTCGTCGGCGCTCTGGGTGCGGACGATGGGGTTGTGGGGCGAGTCCTCCCACGGTCCGTGGATCGAGCGCGAGCGGGCCAGCGTCACCATGTGGCTGGTCGGCGGGCCGGAGGTGCCGCCGACGGCGGCGATCAGGTAGAACCACTCGCCGCGGCGGAAGATCTTCGGGCCCTCGGGGGCGAACATCTCCACCACCCAGTCCTTGGGGTACTGCCAGGGCGTATAGGCCGGCTCGAGCTGGCCGATGGTGGACAGGCCATCGTCGCTGAGGCGGATGCGGCGCACGCCGTTGACGAACAGGTAGCGCTTGCCGTCCTCGCCGACGGCGTGGCCCGGGTCGATGCAGTCGCCCAGGTGGAGGTCCACCGGATCGCTCCAGGGGCCGCGGATGTTGTCGGCGTGGATGACGTGGATCTTGGAGCCGTTCTCCTGCATCGCGGGGATGTAGATGAAGTAGCGGCCGTCGTGCTTGACCAGGTCCATCGCCCAGACGGCGCCGATCGGCTGTTTCAGCGCGGCGGTGATGGGGGTCCAGTTCACCAGGTCGGTCGAGTGCCAGATCACGACGCCCGGGTAGGAGGTGAACGAGGAGAAGGTCAGGTAGTAGTCGCTGCCGTCCTTGAGCAGCGTGGGGTCGGGGCGGTCGCCGGGACGATGGGGTTGCGGTAGGTGCCGTTGCCGAGATCGGCCTTGCGCTGGCCTTCGCGGCCGACGCCGAAGGACGGGGGGGCGCGAAGAGGCG
>NZ_VOSR01000151.1:0-20394 GCF_007997345.1 Mitsuaria sp. TWR114 | reverse complement strand
CCATGCCGATGCCCAGCGCGCGCAGGTAGGCCTGCAGCGTGCCGCGCTTCTCGGGCGTCGGGCCCTCGTGGACGCGATACAGCGACGCGTGCTTGCCGCCGGCGATGAAGTCGGCCGCGCAGACGTTGGCGGCGAGCATCGCCTCCTCGATCAGCCGGTGCGCCTCGTTGCGGGTGCGCGGCACGATCTTCTCGATGCGGCCGTTGTCGTCGCAGACGATCTGGGTCTCGGTGGTCTCGAAGTCCACCGCGCCGCGCTTGGCCCGCTGCGACAGCAGCGCGCGGTAGACCTCGTGCAGGTGCAGCAGGTGCGGCACCAGCGCCTGGCGCTTGTGGGCCTCGGGGCCATGGGTGTTGCCCAGGATCGCCGCCACCTCGGTGTAGGTGAAGCGCGCATGCGAGTTGATGACCGCGGGATAGAACTGGTAGGCGTGCAGTTCGCCGGCCTCGGTGACCAGCATGTCGCAGACCATGGACAGGCGGTCCTGCTCCGGATTCAGCGAGCACAGCCCGTTGGAGAGCTTCTCCGGCAGCATGGGGATCACGCGGCGCGGGAAGTAGACCGAGGTCGCGCGCTCATAGGCGTCGCGGTCCAGCGGCTCGCCGGGCTTGACGTAATGGCTGACGTCGGCGATCGCCACCAGCAGGCGCCAGCCCTTGAAGGCGGTCTTGCCTCTGCCCTGCTTGTGGGGTTCGCAATAGACGGCGTCGTCGAAGTCGCGCGCGTCCTCGCCGTCGATGGTCACCAGCGCCACGTCGCGCAGGTCGATGCGGTGCTTCATGTCGACCGCGCGGACGCGGTCCGGCAGCTTCGCGGCCTGCTGCAGCGTGTCGGCGCTGAAGGCGTGCGGGACCTCGTACTTGCGCACGGCGATCTCGATCTCCATGCCGGGGTCGTCGATCTCCCCCAGCACTTCGGTCACCCGGCCGACCGGCTGCGAGTACAGCGACGGCGGTTCGGTCAACTCGACCGCGACGATCTGGCCGGCGGTGGCGTTGGCGATCGCGTTCTTCGGGACCAGGATGTCCTGGCCATAACGCTTGTCTTCGGGCGCGACGAGCCAGATGCCCGACTCCAGCAGCAGCCGGCCGATGATGGGCTTCTTGCGGCGCTCCAGGATCTCCAGCACGCGGCCTTCGGGGCGGTTGCGCTTGTCGAAGCGCACAACGCGCACCCGTAGGCGGTCGCCGTGCATCACGGCGTGCATTTCCTGCGAGGAGAGGTAAACGTCGGGCTGGCCGTCGTCGGGCATCAGGAATCCGTGCCCATCCCGGTGACCTTGCACCGTGCCTTCGATCTCCCCCATCAGCGAATGGCTCTGGGGGCTTGCGTTCTTGAAGTTTTTGATAATAGAATCCTTGTCTTTCCTGAAACGCAGAAGCCGTTTGGCGTTTCGAAGAAACTGAAGGCTCAAGAATACTGCAAAGTCGCTTGAGCTGAGTTTTTCGAGAAGTTGGCTTTTGACCTTGCCCAGGTGGCGGAATTGGTAGACGCACTAGTTTCAGGTACTAGCGGGTAACTCCGTGGAGGTTCGAGTCCTCTCCTGGGCACCAATTCTGAAAAGCCGGCCACGAGCCGGCTTTTCTCATTTTTCCGCCCAGGAAGTGATGCCCGGTGGGCATCACGGGAGGACTCGAATGGTTTGGACCGTTGGTCCAAACCGGGGTCGCGCAAAGCGTGACCGAGTCCTCTCCGGCGGTGGCAGCGAGCGCGGCGCCCGCGCAGCAATCCCAAACGAAAAGGGCCGACATCCGTCAGCCCTTCCCTCATCAGATCGCGAATTTCTTCGCCAGCGCATCTGGCCGCAGCGCGTCGTAATCCTCGAACGGCTGATGGATCCACGGGCTGGTTTCCAGCATTTCGACGTAATAGTCGGGCGTGTACTCCGACACGCTCTTCGTCCAGATCACCGCCGAGCGCAGCTCGCTGATGGCCGGCATGCCCCGCAGCCGCTCCACGACCGCCTTCAGCGTCACGCCAGAGTCCGCCAGGTCGTCCACCAGCAGCACTCTCCCGGCCAGTTCACCCTTGGGCATGGTGATGTACTTGGCGATATCCAACCGCCCCTGGATCGTCCCCGCCTCGGCCCGATAAGAGCTGGTGGACATGATGCCCAGCGGCTTGTCGAACACCCGCGACAGCACATCCCCCGGACGCATGCCGCCACGCGCCAGGCACAGGATCTGGTCGAACTCCCAGCCGGAGGCGTGCACCTTCAGCGCCAGGCGTTCGATCAGCAAATGGTATTCATCCCAGGACACGTACAGATGTTTGCCGTCGTCGGTCAGCATGGGGGAGGCTCCTCAGCGAAGAATGGATCAGGTCTGGATAAGACGGAATACAACAGGGCTCGAGCGATCGCTCAACCCTGGAACGGGTGCTGCAGCAGGATGGTGTGCTCGCGGTCGGGGCCGGTGGACACCATGGCGATCGGCGCGCCGATCACCGCTTCCACGCGCTTCAGGTAGTTGCGCGCGTTCTCCGGCAGTTGCTCCCAGCGGGTGATGCCGAAGGTCGATTCGGTCCAGCCGGGGAAGACTTCGTAAATGGGCTTGCACGCGGCGATCTCGTCGCCGTCCAGCGGCAGGATGTCGAGCTGCTTGCCGTCGAGCTCATAGCCCACGCACATGTTGATCTCAGCCAGGCCGTCGAGCACGTCCAGCTTCGTCAGGCACAGGCCGCTGATGCCGTTGATGATGATCGAGCGCTTCAGCGCGGCGGCATCGATCCAGCCGCAGCGGCGCGCACGGCCGGTGACCGTGCCGCGCTCCTGGCCGACCGTCGACAGGTGGTGACCCACCGTGCCGGGCGTTTCCCAGTCCAGCTCGGTCGGGAACGGACCCGAGCCGACGCGCGTCGCATAGGCCTTCGTGATGCCCAGCATGTAATGCAGCATCTGCGGCCCCACGCCCGCGCCCGCGGCGGCGTTGCCGGCGACGCAGTTGCTCGAGGTGACATACGGATAGGTGCCGTGGTCGATGTCCAGCAGCGTGCCCTGCGCGCCTTCGAACAGGATGTTGTCGCCGCGCAGATGCGCCTTGTGCAGCATGTAGCCGACGTCGGCCATCATCGGCTTGATCTGCTCGGCCAGCGCCATCGCATGGTCGAAGATCGGCTGGAACTCCAGCGCCTTCGCATTCAGGTAGCCGGTCAGCGCGACGTTGTGCAGATCGATCAGTTCCTTGAGCTTCTTGGCGAAACGCTCCGGATGCTTCAGGTCCTGCACACGCAGCGCGCGGCGGGCGACCTTGTCTTCGTAGGCCGGGCCGATGCCCTTGCCGGTCGTGCCGATCTTGCCGCTGCCGCTGCTCTCGCGCAGCGCCTCGCGGGCCCGGTCGACCTCGACGTGGAAGGGCAGGATCAGCGGGCAGGACTCGCTGATGTACAGGCGCGAACGCACTTCGACGCCGGCCTTCTCCAGGCGCTCGATCTCCGACAGCAGGTGGGTCGGATCCAACACCACGCCATTGCCGATGTAGCAGGCGACGCCGTCGCGCATGATGCCCGAGGGGATCAGCTGCAGCGCCGTCTTCACGCCCTTGATGACCAGCGTGTGGCCGGCGTTGTGACCGCCCTGGAAGCGCACCACGCCCTGGGCGTGATCGGTCAGCCAGTCGACGACCTTGCCCTTGCCTTCGTCACCCCACTGGGTGCCGACGACCACCACGTTGCGGCCGCGCGCGATCTCACTGCTTTGCATGACGTTCTTCCGATGAATTGAGATTGAGGGGGTGGAGGGGCGGATCGCGTCGCTCAGAGCGATCGCAGCACCCATTGACCGCCGGCCTGAACCAGCTCGCGGTCGCATTCGAACTCGTCGTTCTCTTGTTCGTGGCCCGGCAGCACGCAGACCACGGTTTCGCCCTGCTCGCGCAGGCGACGGACGGCCGCGCGCAGGTCGGGATCCTCGCCCCAGGGGGCACGCACCGCGGCCCGCAGCGAGGTGGCGGGAATCAGCCCCACCAGCGTCTTCAGGTCCAGGCTGAAGCCGACCGCCGGACGGCGACGGCCGAAGACCGCCCCCACCTCGTCGTAGCGGCCGCCGCGCAGGACGGCATCGGTGCCGCCCACCGCGTACAGCGCGAAACGCACGCCGCTGTAGTAGCCGAAGCCCGGCAGGTCGGCGAGGTCCACGCCGATGCGCACGTCGGGATACGCCGCGCGCAGGTGATGGATCAGCCACTCCAGGTCGTCCAGCGCTGCCGTCACCAGCGCATTGGCCGGCAGCGCGCGGCGCGCGTCGGCCAGCACCTCGACGCCGCCGTACAGGCGCAGCAGCGTCTGCAGCGCGGTGACGACGTCGTCCGGGAGCTCCTGGGAGAACGCCGCCACGCCGGCCGCGTCCTTGGCGGCCATCGCGGCCACCAGCGCATTCAGGCGGTCCTCGCTCAAGGCGTGATCGCCCAGCACGCCACGCACCAGGCGCGCGTCGCCGAGGTCCAGCACCAGCTGCGTCAGGCCGGCGCGCTGCATCGCGTCGATGGCCAGTTCCTGCGCCTCCAGGTCGGCCTCGAGCCCGGCATGGCCGTAGATCTCGACGCCGAACTGCAGCGGCTCGCGCGTCGCGGTCAGGCCTTCGGCGCGGGTGTGCAGCACCGGACCGCAGTAGCACAACCGCGTCACGCCGGCGCGGTTCAGCAGGTGGGCATCGATGCGGGCGACCTGCGGCGTCGTGTCGGCGCGCAGGCCCAGGCTGCGACCGGAGAGCTGGTCGACGAGCTTGAAGGTCTTGAGGTCCAGCGCCTGACCGGTGCCGGAAAGCAGCGAGTCGAGATGCTCCAGCATCGGAGGCATCACCAGCTCGCAACCGTAGGTCCGCGCCATGTCCAGCAACTCGCGGCGCAGTTCTTCGATGCGGCGGGCCTGGGAGGGCAGGACGTCAGCAATGTGCTCGGGCAGCAGCCAAGCAGAGGCCATGGACGTTCAGGGAGGGGGTTAAAAACGGCATTGTACCGGGGTCGCGGCGAACCTCGGCCTCCGAGCCCCTCACGCGGGGGCCCGGCGCGGATTCGCCAACGATTCACCGAGCCTTCGTGACGGGCTGCCCATTTGGGATGCTTCGGGCGCTTCGGGAGCGCGTCAAAGCAGCAACAGCAGCAGCGCGCCGCAGGCGAGGCTGGCCAGCCCGAGGAACCTCAGCTGGCCGTCGCTCATCGCCAACAGCCGGGCGAACAGCTGCCGCCAGGCGCCGGGATTGAGGAACGGCATCAGCCCTTCCATGATCAGCAGCAGCGCCAGCGCCGCCAGCCACTTGTCGCCGCTCATGACGAGACCGCCCTCCCCGGCCGTGGCCGGTCAGCTCGATGGCGAACGGGCGGGCCGACCGGCCCGCCCGGGATCACTTCTTCGGGGCCGCCGCCGGCGCGCCCGGACCGCCGGTGCGCATCGTGTTGAAGAACTGGCTCGACGGGTCCAGCACCATCACGTCGCCCTTGCCCTTGAACGAGCGCTGGTACGCATCCAGCGAGCGATAGAACTGCGCGAACTGGGGATCGCGACCGAAGGATTCCGAGTACAGCGCCGACGCCTTGGCATCGCCCTCGCCCATGATCTTCTGCGCGTCGCGGTAGGCTTCGGCGGTGATGATCTCGCGCTGCTTGTCGGCATCGGCCTTGATCTTCTCGCCCTCGGCGGCGCCGGTCGAACGCAGTTCGTTGGCGACGCGGGCGCGCTCCGACTTCATGCGGTTGTAGACCGACTCGGTGATGTTGGCGGCGAAGTCGACCCGCTTGACCCGCACGTCGACGATTTCGATGCCGAACTGCTTGGCTTCTTCCTCGAGGCGCTTGCGCACGTCCTGCATGACCTTCTCGCGCTCGGTGGCCAGCACCGCGCGCACGGTGCGCTTGGTCACTTCCTCGTTGAGCGCGGCCTGCACGATCGGGCTCAGACGGGTTTCCAGGTTGCGCAACTGCGTGCCGCTGTTGCGGATGTACTGGCGCGAGTCGACGATGCGCCACTTCACCAGCCAGTCGATGACCAGGCTCTTCTTCTCGGCGGTGAAGATGGGGCGCGGATCGGCCGCGTCCAGGGTCTGCACGCGGCGGTCCAGGAAGACCACGTTCTGCAGCGGCGGCGGCAGCTTGAACTTCAGGCCGGGCTCGGTGATCACTTCCTTGATCTCGCCCAGCGAATAGACGACCGCGAACTGGCGCTGGTCGACGACGAACAGCGTCGAGCTGGCGATCATGAACAGGATCAGCAGGCCGACGACGACGGAGACGATGCGATTCATTGTTGTGGGCTCCCTGTCGATCAACGGCCGTCGCGGTCGCGGCTGCGCATGCTGTCGCGCGAGCGCGGATCGCTGCCCAGCGACGAGGCGCCCGAGGTCGCCGGATCGGTCGGCACCACCGGCGTGGGCGCCGTGGTCGTGACCGTGCCGCCGGGCTGCGTCTGCTGCATCAGCTTGTCCAGCGGCAGGTACAGCAGGTTGGAACCGCTCCTGGCGTCCACCATCACCTTGGTCACGCGGGAATAGACCTGCTGCATCGTGTCGATGTAGAGGCGGTCGCGGGTGACGGCCGGCGCCTTCTGGTACTCGGCCAGCACCGACTTGAAGCGCTGCGCGTCACCCTCGGCGAACGAGACGACGCGGGCGCGGTAGGCCTCGGCATCCTCGCGCAGGCGGGCCGCCTGGCCCTGCGCGCGGGGGATCACGTCGTTGGCATAGGCCTCGCCTTCGTTCTTCAGGCGCTCGCGGTCGGCGTTGGCGCGGAAGGCATCGTCGAAGGCGGCCTGCACCTGCTCGGGCGGCTGCACGCTGCTGACGTTGACGTTGACGATCTGGATGCCGGTCTTGAGCCGGTCCAGTTGCGCCTGGATGGACTTGGCCAGGTCGATCGCGATCGCGTCGCGCTGCTCGTACAGCACCGAGTCCATGTTGCTGCGGCCGACGATCTCGCGCACCGCGGATTCGGACGCCTGGTTGACGGCCTCGTCGGTGTTGAAGTTCTCGAAGAGGTAGTCGCGCGCATCCTTCAGCCGGTACTGCACGGTGAAGCGGATGTCGATGATGTTCTCGTCCTGCGTCAGCATCGACGAATCCCGCAGGCCCGATGCCTGGCCGACCGAATTGCGGCCGACCTCGACGGACTGCAGCTGCGTGAACGACACCACCTCGTGCGCCTGGAACGGATACGGCAGGCGGTACTGGATGCCGGCATCGACGGTGCGGCTGTACTTGCCGAAGGACGTGATGACGCCCTGCTGACCTTCCTGGACGATGAACACGCCGCTGGCCAGCCAGCCCAGCACCACCACGCCGACCACCAGGCCGACGCCGATGCCGGCGCCCTTCATGTCGGGCTGCGGGCCACCGCCGCCGCTGCCGGCCGGACCGTTGCCGTCATTGCCGCCGCGGCCGCCGAACAGGCGCGAGAGCTTGCGGTTGAAGTCGCGCCACAGCTCGTCCAGGTCGGGCGGGCCTTCGTTGCGGCCATTGCTCATCCAGAGCCCCACCCAGCGGCGCAGGCCACCGGCTCCACCCTGCGGGCCACGTCCGCCGCCAGCGGCGGACAGGCGATCGTCTTGATTCATACGCATCCTGATGAGGAAGTCTTGTTGCGAGTATCGGGCATTGCGCAGCGCTCTCAGCCTGTACGTCCCTGCGGATCATCCTGCGGGTCTGTCCGAGCTTGGGTCAGGTCTTGATCGTTCAAGGCGTCGTCGTCACCGTCATCTCCGTCAGTCGACGCCGGTTTTCCGGAGACCGCGGGATCATCATTCCCGTCGGCCCCGTCGGCGTCCTCGAGCGCCAGGCCGGCGTACTCGGGCACCGGCTCGGCCTGCATCAACGAGGCGATCATCGCGCGCAGTTCGTCCAGACCCTCGCCCTGCGCCGCGCTCACGAAGACGCGGGGCAGGCGCTGGCCGCCGTGCTCGCCGCCGATGCGCGTCAGCCAGTCCTGCAGCTGGCGCGGGCGCTGCGTGGGCTCGAGCAGGTCCAGCTTGTTGTAGACGAGGATCTGCGGAATGTGCTGCGCGCCGATCTCGGCGAGCACCCGCTCGACCTCCTCCATCTGTTCGGTCAGCACCGGGCTGGCGGCGTCGACCACATGCAGCAGCAGGTCGGCATCCGCGGCCTCCTGCAGCGTGGCCTTGAACGCCTCGACCAGCTTGTGCGGCAGGTCGCGGATGAAGCCGACAGTGTCGGACAACGAGACGCTGGTGCCCGCCTCCTCGAGGTAGAGCGAACGCGTCGTCGTGTCCAGCGTGGCGAAGAGCTGGTTGGCCGCGTAGGTCCTGGCCTTGGTCAGGGCATTGAACAGCGTGCTCTTGCCGGCATTGGTGTAGCCCACCAGCGAGACGCGGAACACGCCGTTGCGGGCGCGGGCGCGGCGCTGCGTGGAGCGCTGGCGCTCGACCTTCTTGAGGCGTTCCTTGATCGACTTGATGCGGTCGTCGATCATCCGGCGGTCCAGTTCGATCTGGCGCTCGCCGGGTCCGCCGCGCATGCCGATGCCGCCACTCTGGCGCTCCAGGTGGCTCCAGCGGCGCACCAGGCGCGTGGCCAGGTACTGGAGCCGCGCCAGCTCGACCTGCAGCTTGCCCTCGAAGCTCTGGGCGCGCGCGGCGAAGATCTCCAGGATCAGCGCGGTGCGGTCGGCCACGGGCACGCCGAGGTGGCGTTCCAGGTTGCGTTGTTGGGCGGGGGAGATGGCCTGGTCGAACAGCACGGTGTGCGCGCCCAGCGCGTCCACCATCAGCTTGATCTCGTCGGCCTTGCCGGACCCGACGAACAGCGCCGCGTCGGGCGCCTTGCGCTTGGCCACGATCCGGGCGACCGGCGTGTCACCGGCCGACTCGGCCAGCAGCGCGAGTTCGTCGAGGGTGGGGTCGAAGGCCACGTCGCGGCCCAGATCGACCCCCACCAGAATGGCGCGCGCGCCTCGGGGGGCGGCGTCGAATGGGTGGGGTCTTGTTTGGTCAATCAGCGTCAGCTGGCGTCGTTGCTCTCGCCGGCGTGGAAGTTCACGGCGCGGCCGGGGACCACCGTGGAGATGGCGTGCTTGTAGACCATCTGCGTCACCGTATTGCGCAGCAGCACCACGTACTGGTCAAAGGACTCGATGTGGCCTTGCAGCTTGATGCCGTTCACAAGGTAGATGCTCACAGGAACATGCTCCTTGCGCAGCAGGTTCAGGAAGGGGTCTTGCAAGAGTTGTCCTTTGTTGCTCACGATATGCTCCGTGTTGTGAGAGTGGTGTTGGAAGCCCGGACCTTATCACAGCACCGGGTTTCCCCGGACGGCCCGGACCTCAGGATTCGGCGAACGGATTCTTCGAGGACCGCAACTCGATCTTCAGCGGCGTGCCCACCAGCTTGTAGTGGTCGCGGATGCGCCCTTCCAGGTAGCGTTTGTAGACGTCGCTGACGCCGTCCAGCGCATTCCCGTGAATGACGACGATCGGGGGATTCATCCCGCCCTGGTGCGCGTAGCGCAGCTTCGGACGCGAGATCCCCGCCCGCTGCGGTTGCTGGTGCTGCACCGCCTCCTGGATGAGACGGGTCAGCACCGGCGTCGTCATCTTGCGATAGGCCGACGAATAGGCATCCGCCAGCGCCTTCCACAGCGGGCCCAGGCCCTGCCGCTTCAGCGCGGAAATCTTCAGGATGGGGGCGAAGCGCAGGAAACCAAGACGGGTCAGGATCTGGCGTTCGATGGTTTCGCGCTGGTAGCTGTCGATCGCGTCCCACTTGTTGATCGCGACCACCACCGCGCGGCCGCTGTCCAAGATGTAGCCGGCGATGTGGGCATCCTGGTCGGTGACGCCCTGCGTCGCGTCGATCAGCAGCAGCACCACGTTGGCGTCGGCGATCGCCTGCAGCGTCTTGACGACCGAGAACTTCTCGATCGCCTCGAACACCTTGCCCTTGCGGCGCAGGCCGGCGGTGTCGATCAGCTTGAACTTCTGGCCGTTGCGCTCGAAGTCGACGCTGATGGCGTCGCGCGTCGTGCCCGGCATGTCGAAGGCGACCAGGCGTTCCTCGCCCAGCCAGGTGTTGATCAGCGTGCTCTTGCCGACGTTGGGCCGGCCCGCGACCGCCAGGCGGATGGCCTTGGACTCGTCCTCTTCCGCACCCTCGCCTTCGAAGGCCTCGTCCTCGGCGGGCGCCTCGAAGCTGTCCAGCACGGCTTCCAGCAGCGAGCGGATGCCCTGCCCGTGCGCGGCCGAGACCGGATGCGGCTCGCCCATCCCCAGCTCATGGAACTCGGCCAGCAGCGGGCTGTCGCTCATGCCCTCGGCCTTGTTGACCGCGACGAAGACGCGTTTGTTGCACTGGCGCAGGTAGCGGCCGATGTCCTGGTCCTGGCCGGCCAGGCCGGTGCGCACGTCCAGCACGAAGATGACGGCATCCGCCTCGGCCACGGCCTGGCGGGTCTGCTTGGCCATCTCCTTGACGATGCCGGTGGAGCTGTCGGGCTCGAAACCGCCGGTGTCGATGACGATGAACTCGCGATCGCCCAGGCGCCCGTCGCCGTAATGGCGATCGCGCGTGAGACCGGCGAAGTCCGCGACGATGGCGTCGCGGCTCTTCGTCATCCGGTTGAACAGCGTGGACTTGCCCACGTTGGGGCGGCCCACCAGGGCGATCACAGGTTTCATATCAGTCTTGGCG
This sequence comes from Mitsuaria sp. TWR114, assembly GCF_007997345.1. Classification (NCBI taxonomy): domain Bacteria; kingdom Pseudomonadati; phylum Pseudomonadota; class Betaproteobacteria; order Burkholderiales; family Sphaerotilaceae; genus Roseateles; species Mitsuaria sp. TWR114. The sequence continues at coordinate 9,771 of NZ_VOSR01000151.1, read as the reverse complement.
CAGCGCGAACAGGCGTCCGCTGCGGGTGGCGACCAGCACCGTGCCGCCGAGCTGCACCGGCGCCGCGGCGATGCCGGAGCTGTCGGTCTGCAGGCGCTGCACGGTCTGGCCCTTGTCCTTGGACAGGAAGTGCACGTAGCCCTCGCTGTCGCCGACGATGACCGACTTGTCGGTCACCAGCGGCGCGCTGAGCTTGCGGTTCTGGAATTGGTCGGCGGTCCAGACGACGTCGCCGCTGCGGGTGCCCCAGGCGGTCAGCCGGTCCGAGGCGTCGCCGCCGACGACGATCGTCGCGTCGGCCCCCACGCCGCGCAGGCCGGCGTTGTTGCGGGTCCAGATCGTGTTGCCGCGCTCGCCGTTGACGCAGGCGACGGCCGACTGGAACGCGCGGGCGCAGAACACCTCGTTGTCGCGGGCCATCGGGCCGACCAGGTCGGCCAGGCGCTCGACCTCGTTGGTGCCGCGCGGGTTGGCGATGGTCGCTTCCCACATCAGCAGGCCGCGGGTCGGGTCGACACCCGCCAGGCGGGAGCCCTGCCCCACCAGCAGCGTGTTCTGGTAGGCACCGATCACGCCGGCCTGCTGCAGCGTCAGCGGCTCGCCCGGACGGCGCAGCTCCCACAGGCGACGGCCGTCGGCCGCGTCGAAGGCCAGCACCGCGCGGTCCAGCGTCAGCACGAACACGCGCTCGCCGGCAACGAACGGCGCGGTGATCACGGGCGTCGTCAGCGTCTTGCGCCACAGGATCCTGTCGCCCTCGGTGACGACCAGTTCGTTCTCGCGCGTCACGGCGGCGGCGAAACGGCCATCGCTGCCAACGCCGGCGCTCAGGCCCTTGCCGATGTCGGCGCGCCACAGCGTGGTGCCGTCGGTGGCGGAGATCGCGCTGATCACGCCGTCCGACCCGCCCACGACGAAGCGGTCGTTCACCGCGGTGATGGTCAGCGGGAACTTGACGCTGTCCACCCGCGCTTCCCAGGCGACACGGGCCTGCAGCGACGGGGTGATGTTCTCCAGCGGCGCCGGCTTGGGCGCATTCGAGCTGCTGAACAGCGAGCAGGCGCCCAGCGTCATCGCGACGCCGCCCAGCAGCAGCGCCCGGCTCAGCGCGCCCAGGGTGACGCGGGCCGTCATTGCGCGGCTCCCGCGGCGGCGGCATCGCCACCCACCGCCACGCCCAGGCTGGCCAGCTTCACTTCCAGCAGGCGGCGGTAGTCCAGCTGCTTGTCCATGCCGTCATACGCCTTCTTGAACTCGGTCTTGGCGACATCGGGCTTGTTCTGCAGCAGCGCCAAGTCGCCGCGGCGGTCGGCGGCCAGCGGCGCGAAATCGGCGCTCTTGACGCCGTCCAGCGTCTTGGCGGCTTCGTCGTACTGCTTGGCGTCCATCTGCAGCGCCGCCAGTCTCAGGCGGGCCAGGTCGCGGTAGGCCTCGCCCTTGGCATTGGCCACCGCCCAGGTCAGCGTGGCGCGCGCGTCGTCGGCCTTCTCCTTGTCCAGCTGCAGCTTGGCGGTCATCAGCGCGGCCTGCGCCGTGTAGCCGGTGGAGGCGAAGTCCTGCTTCAGCGTGCCGAAGACGGCGGCGCCCTTGCCCAGGTCGCCGGCCTGGACCGCGCGTTCCAGCTCGCTGAACATCGCGCCGGCCTTGGCGGCCTCGTTGCGCTGCCAGTAGTTCCAGCCGGTCCAGCCGGCGTAGGCCACCAGCACCAGCGTCAGCAGCCAGGTGATCGCATTGCCCCAGCGCTTCCAGAACGCCTTGAGCTGCTCCAGCTGTTCCTGTTCTTCGAGATCGAGATGAGCCGCCATGTGCGAGTGTGGGTCCGTCGGTTGAGGGTCGAAGCCGGCCCGGCGCGAGCGTCGGCCGGCTGGGGGAAGTTGCTGAATGCGGCCGGCGGCGCCCTCCTCGGGCACCCCGGCGAAGCCGCGATTATGCGGTGCGCAGATCGGCTGCCCACGCAGCCGCCGTGTTAAGCGGACGTGTCACCTGCTCGCCGTCGCCGCGCAGGGGCTTGACCGCGACCTCGCCCCGGGCGAGTTCATCGGCGCCGAACACCAGCGCGAAGCGGGCGCCCGAGGCGTCGGCCTTCTTGAACTGCGACTTGAACGAGCCGCCGCCCGCATGCATCTGCACCGCGACACCTTCGGCGCGCAGCGCTTCCAGCACCGGCATGGCCTGGGCGAGCGCCGAGGCGTCGGGCAGGATCGCGTACGCGTCCGGCGCCGAGGACGGCACCGCCAGGCCCAGCTCGTCGATCAGCAGCAGCAGCCGCTCGACGCCCAGGCCGAAGCCGACCGCGGGCGTGGGCTTGCCGCCGAGCTGCTCGAACAGCCCGTCGTAGCGACCGCCACCGCAGACCGTGCCCTGCGAGCCGAGCTGGTCGGTGACCCACTCGAACACGGTCAGGTTGTAGTAGTCCATGCCGCGCACCAGGCGCGTGTTGATGCGGTATTCCAGGCCGGCCGCGTCGAGGATCGCGCGCACCGCGTTGAAATGGGCCAGGCTGGCCTCGCCCAGGAAGTCCATCAGCTTGGGCGCGGCCTCGACCACGTCCTGCATCGCCGGGTTCTTGGTGTCGAGGATGCGCAGCGGATTGCTGTGCAGGCGACGCTTGCCATCCTCGTCGAGTTTGTCGGCATGGCCTTCCAGGTAGGCGATCAGCGCGGCGCGGTGCGCGGCGCGCTCCTCTGGCTGGCCCAGCGAGTTCAGCTCCAGGCGCACATGCTGGCCGACCACCAGTCCCAGCTCCTGCCACAGGCGGCGGACCATCAGGATGATCTCGGCGTCCACGTCCGGGCCGGCGAAGCCCAGCGCCTCGACGTCCAGTTGGTTGAACTGGCGGTAGCGGCCCTTCTGCGGGCGCTCGTGGCGGAACATCGGGCCCAGCGTCCACAGGCGCAGCGGGCCGTTGTACAGCGCGTTGTGCTCGACCATCGCGCGCACGATGCCGGCGGTGGCCTCGGGGCGCAGCGTCAGCTGGTCGCCGTTCATGCTGTCGGTGAAGGAGTACATCTCCTTTTCGACGATGTCGGTCACCTCGCCCAGGCCGCGCACGAACAGCGCGGTCGGCTCGACGATCGGGGTCAGCATGTACTGGTAGCCGTAGCGCTGCAGCACGCCGCGCAGCGTGGTCTCGAACCAGCTCCACAGCTGGCTGCTCGGCAGCTTGTCCTTGCGGTCGACGCTGGCCGGGAGGATGTCGTTCATCCCCTTCACGGCCTGGATGTTCTTGCTCATGCGGTGGTGGTGCTCGCGCCGTAGCGCTTTTCGATGTAGGTCTCGACCAGGGCGTGGAACTCGCCGGCGATGTTGTCGCCGCGCAGGGTCAGCGCCTTCTCGCCGTCGATGAAGACGGGCGCCGCCGGCGCCTCGCCGTTGCCCGGCAGGCTGATGCCGATGTCGGCATGCTTGCTCTCGCCCGGGCCGTTGACGATGCAGCCCATCACGGCCACCTTCATGTTCTCGACGCCGGGGTACTTCTCGCGCCAGACCGGCATCTGGGCGCGCAGGAAGTCGTCGATCTGCTTGGCCAGTTCCTGGAAGGTGGTGCTGGTGGTGCGGCCGCAGCCGGGGCAGGCGGTGACGCTCGGGTTGAACGCGCGCAGGCCCAGCGACTGCAGGATCTCCAGCGCGACGACCACTTCCTGCGTGCGCGACTCGCCGGGCTGCGGCGTCAGCGAGACGCGGATGGTGTCGCCGATGCCTTCCTGCAGCAGCACCGACAGCGCCGCGGCGGAGGCCACCGTGCCCTTGGTGCCCATGCCGGCTTCGGTCAGGCCCAGGTGCAGCGCGTAGTCGCAGCGCTTGCTCAGCGCACGGTAGACCGAGATCAGATCCTGCACGCCGCTGACCTTGCAGCTGATGATGATGTTGTCCGGATTCATGCCCAGCTCGCGGGCATAGGACGCCGACGACAGCGCCGACTGGATCAGCGCCTGGTACATGACCTGCTTGCCGTCCCAGGGCTGCGCGCGCCTGGCGTTGTCGTCCATCATCTGGGCGAGCAGTTCCTGGTCCAGGCTGCCCCAGTTGACGCCGATGCGCACGACCTTGTCGTACTGCATGGCCGCCTCGATCATCTGCGCGAACTGGCGGTCCTTCTTGTCGCCCTTGCCGACGTTGCCGGGATTGATCCGGTACTTGGACAGCGCCTGCGCCATGGCCGGATGCTCGGTCAGCAGGCGGTGGCCGTTGTAGTGGAAGTCGCCCACCAGCGGCACGTCGATGCCCATGCGGTCGAGCTGCTCGCGGATGTGCGGCACGGCGTCGGCGGCCTCGGGCGTGTTGACGGTGATGCGGACCAGCTCCGAGCCCGCCTGCGCCAGTTCCTTGACCTGGATGGCGGTCTCGATGACGTCGACCGTGTCGGTGTTGGTCATCGACTGGACGCGCACCGGCGCGTCGCCACCGATGGTGACGATGCGGCTGCCCCAGCGCACCTGGGCCTGGCGCGAGCGGCGCGCGGCGGGCGCGGCGGCGGCGATCAGGTCCGACAGGTCGGCGGCGGCGAAATCGGGAGTGTCTGGCTTGTCCATCATACGGCGCTCTTGCGAAAGGGGTACGGCTGGCGGGGCGCCCGTCGGTCCGGGTTCAGTTCAGTTCAGTTCAAGCCGGGCGACGTTGTCGCGCGCCCGGGCAGCGAGGTCCACCGGCTGGCCGCGGAACACCAGTTCCGTGCCGGACACGTTGCCCACGCGCAATCTCAGCGGCGCGACGCCGTGGACGTCGACCAGATCGCCCGGACGCAGCAGCCGGGACAGCAGCACCTGGCCCTTGGCGTCGACGACCTCGACCCAGGACTCGGCGCTGGCGCGGACCTTCAGCGGGGAGGTGCCCGGCGCGGGCGCGCCTGGATCGGCTGGCCGGCCCCTGTGGCGACTGAAGCGGCGGTGGAGGCGGCCGGCGGCGTGACGGCAGCCTGCGTCGTCGCGGGCGCCGGGGACGGCGCGGTGATCGGCGTCGCGGCGCTGGAGGTCTGCGGCGGCAGCGTCGGCACGCTGGCGGTGGACTGCGGCGCGGCCTCGGAGGCGCTCACCACCGGGGCTTCGATGTTGGTCGGGGGGCTGTCGGTCGCCACCGGCGCGGTGCCGATGGCGCTGCCCGGGCCGGGGGTCGCGGTGGTGGTCGAGGACTCGGGCGCCGAGCGGAACCGCGCCGTCACCTGCTCGATCCAGCTCGACGGGATCGCGTACACGGCCACCGCGGCGACCAGCAGCACACCCACGCCGAGCACCGCCGGGCGCTTCAGCAGCTCGGCCGAGAGCATCGGCTCCTGGCTCACCGAGCGCTCGCGGAACGGCTGGTTCAGGCCCGGCGTGACGCGGTCCAGCGAGGCCTCGGCGCCGCTGCTGGGCAGCATCGCCAGCACCGGCGCCGCCTCGATCTTCAGCACGCGGCACATCGAGCGCGCCAGCGCCCGGGCGAAGGTCGCGTCGGGCAGCTCGTGGTAGCGGTCGGCCTCGAGGGCCTCCAGCTTGGATTGCGGCACCTTCAGCGTCGCGGCCAGGGCGGCGATGTGCAGGCCCCGCGCCTCGCGCGCGCGCCGCAGCGCGGCGCCGGCGGAACTGGGGCCGAAGGTGGATGGCGCAGCGGATGCGGCTGCGGGCGTCGCCTCGTCGGCGGCCGTCGGAGTCATGCGATGTCCCTCATTCATCGAATCGACCGTTGTTCAATGCCTGCGTCTCGGCCGCCTGCGGATACTTGCGCCGCAGTTGCTGACCGAGGTCTTCCATGTTGGCCGCGTTGCCCAGGCGGCGCTCGATGCGCAGTTCCAGCCAGAGGCTGGCCGCGTTCGCCTGTTCCACATTGCTGTTGACGCGGCGGGCGTAGAAGCGCGCCCGTTCGTATTCGCCCTGGCGGTACAGCACCTCGCCCAGGTTCAGCGCGATGGTCGGATTGCCGGGCTCGGCCTCGAAGGCCTTGGACAGGTGGGCCTGCGCCGGCACCAGCCGGCCCTCGCGGGCCTCGCAGGCGCCCCAGGCCAGCAGCGTGCGCGCGGGCGTGCGATAGGCCGGCAGCGCCACGGCGGCCTCGAACTGCTGGTAGGCCTCGGCATAACGCTGGCGCTGGCACAGGAACCAGCCGTAGTTGTGCAGCGTGTCGCCGTTGTTGCGGTCGCGGGCCAGCAACTGCTTGAAGCCGTCCTCGGCCATCGCGTACTCGCCCATCGCGGCGTAGATCAGGCTGCGCAGGCTGATCGCCTCGGGCAGGTCGGGCTTGGCGGCCATCGCCAGCTTGACCTCGTCCAGCGCGGTCTCGTACTGGCCGCGGGCGAAGTAGCCGCTGGCCAGCTCCAGCCGCACCTGAGCCCGGCGGTCGTTGTCCGTCTTGTCGCTCTCGGTCCGCGGTTGCTGCTGCTGCGGCGAGGTCGTCGCGCACCCGGCCAGGGCCGCGGCGATCAGCAACACGACGGACAGGGTCCGGGCGGAACGACGCGGAAAGACGGAGCCGGGCGACGGAACGGTCATGGACGTGGGCCTGTGGGAGTGACGGGAGTGACGGGGGAAGAAGTCGCCGCCGGCGCCGGGGCCGCCGTGCCGGCCGATGCCGCGTCCCGCTGTACCACCACGGGCGCGCGCACCATGCGCAGATGGACGCGGGTCCGGTCCTGCACTTCGCCGGCCAACTGGCCGCAGGCGGCATCGATATCGTCGCCGCGCGTCTTGCGGACGGTGGTCACGATGCCGGCCTGGATGAGCAGGTCGGCGAAGGCCTTGACGCGCTCGTTCGAGCTGCGCTTCAGGCCCGACGCGGGGAAGGGATTGAACGGGATCAGGTTCAGCTTGCAGGGCACCTTGCCCTTGAGCAGCGCGATCAGCTCGCGGGCCTGCTCCGGCGCGTCGTTCACCTCGTGGAGCATGCAGTACTCGAACGTGATGAAGTCGCGCGGCGCCTTGTCCAGGTAGGCGTTGCAGCTCGCCAGCAGTTCCGCGATCGGGTACTTGCGGTTGAGCGGCACCAGCTGGTCGCGCAGCGGGTCGTTGGGCGCGTGCAGCGAGACGGCCAGCGCCACCGGCGCGTCCTCGCGCAGGCGGTCGATCATCGGCACCACGCCCGAGGTCGACACCGTCACCCGTCGGCGCGACAGGCCGTAGCCATGGTCGTCGAGCATCATCCGCAGCGCCGGGACCAGCGCGGCGTAGTTCTGCAGCGGCTCGCCCATGCCCATCATCACGACGTTGGAGATGATGCGTTCGTCCTTGCCCAGGCGCTGGCGCAGCGTGTGCTCGGCATGCCAGAGCTGGGCGATGATTTCCCAGGTCTCCAGGTTGCGGCTGAAGCCCTGATGGCCGGTCGAGCAGAAGCGGCAGCCCACGGCGCAGCCGGCCTGGCTGGAGATGCACAGCGTGGCCCGGTCGTCCTCGGGGATGTAGACCGCCTCGACGGCGTTGCCCTGGCCGACGTCGAACAACCACTTGATGGTGCCGTCGGCAGAGACGTGTTCGGAGATCACCGGCAGCGCGGTGATGTGGGCGCGCCCGGCCAGCTTGTCGCGCAGCGACTTGGCCAGGTCGGACATCTGGGCGAAGTCCGATGCGCCCTTCTGATGGATCCAGCGGAACAGCTGGGTCGCGCGAAAGCGCTTCTCCCCCAGCTGCTCGCAGTACGCGGCCAGGCCTTGCAGATCGAATCCGAGCAGGTTGACCGCGTCCATCATGCGTTCCTCTTTCTCAAGGGCCTCGTGGCCCGGAGGTCAGAGGCTTGGCCCGGTTCAGCGGGCGTTGATTTCCAGGCCGGAGAAGAAGAAGGCGACTTCCACGGCGGCGGTTTCGGGGGCGTCGGAGCCGTGCACCGCGTTGGCGTCGATGCTGTCGGCGAAGTCGGCGCGGATGGTGCCCTTCTCGGCCTTCTTCGGGTCGGTGGCGCCCATCAGATCGCGATTCTTCAGGATGGCGCCTTCGCCTTCCAGCACCTGGATCTGGACCGGGCCGGAGATCATGAAGTTCACCAGGTCGTTGAAGAACGGACGGGCCTTGTGCACGGCGTAGAACGCTTCGGCTTCGGCGCGCGACAGCTGCTTCTGCTTCGAGGCGATGATCTTCAGGCCGGCGCCTTCAAAGCGGGAGTAGATCTGGCCGATGACGTTCTTGGCCACGGCATCGGGCTTGATGATGGAGAGGGTGCGTTCGATGGCCATGTCTTTTCCTTGAAAATCTTGGGCTTGGCAAAACCCGGCATTGTAATGCTTGAAGTCAAGCCCCCAGGTGACAACCCGTCATCGGACGGGGTCGCCGGGGGCGACGAGCAGGCTGACCCGCTCAGCGGCGACCGCGGCCGCCGCGATTGCCGCCCCGGTTGATGAAGGCGTCGGCGCCGATGTAGCCCATCGAGGTCTTCATCGGATCCGGAATGCGCTCGCCGCCCGGGCCGCGCTGGTTGCCGCCGCGGCCATGGTCGCCCGCATCGCTGCCGCCCTTGCCGAAGCCTTGCGGGATGCGCTTGCTGCCGGTGGCGAAGCGACGGTCGAAGGTCTGCTCCAGCGGATTGATGTGCTTCGGGATGAAGTCGTCATCGTCCTCGTTGCGGGGCCGGCGATCGCGTTCGCGCTCCTGCTGCTGTTGCTGCGGGCGCTGCGGCTGGTGGGCGCGCTGTTCGCCGCGCTGCTCCTGGCGCGAGGGCTCCGGACGGCTCGGGCGCGGACCGCCGCTGTTGCCGCTGCGGCGCTTGTCGCGACGCTCGGCGCGGTCGTTGTTGCGCGGCGGGCGCGGCTCGTTGCCGGCCAGCTGGCGGATGACGCGGACATCGGCGTCGCCCAGTTCGATGTAGACGCCGCGGCGCAGGCCGCGCGGCAGCACGACGGTGCCGTAGCGGATGCGGATCAGGCGGCTGACGGCCAGGCCGACGCTCTCGAACAGCTTGCGGACCTCGCGGTTGCGGCCTTCGGTGATGACGACGCGATACCAGCGGTTCACGCCTTCGCCGCCGCCGTCCTCGATGCTCTTGAAGCTGGCCTGCTGACCGTCGACGTCGACGCCGGTCAGCAGCTTGTCCTTCTGCTCCTTGCTCAGCGAGCCCAGCACGCGCACCGCGTACTCGCGCTCGACGCCGAAGCGCGGGTGCATCAGCTGGTTGGCCAGTTCGCCGGAGTTGGTGAACAGCAGCAGGCCTTCGGTGTTCAGGTCCAGGCGGCCGACCGACTGCCACTTGCCCTGCGGCAGGCGCGGCAGGTTGCGGAAGACGGTGGGACGGCCCTCGGGGTCGTTGAAGGTGACGACCTCGCCGACCGGCTTGTGGTACGCCAGGATGCGCGGCGCCACGGGGGCGATGCGGACCTTGATCGGCTTGCCGGCCACCGCGACGCGGTCGCCGTAGGAGATGCGCTGGCCGACATGGGCGACCTCGCCATTCACCGTGATCTGGCCCTTGGCGATCATGTCCTCGATGTCGCGCCGGGAGCCGACGCCTGCCTGCGCCAGCACCTTCTGCAGCTTGGGCGCATCGGCATCGGGCGCGAGCACGCGCTTGCCGGGCTGGCCGTCGGTGCCGGTCTCGCCCTCGTCGGCGGAGGCCTCGACTTCCGCCGCGCCCGTCTCCGCCACGTCGCCGTCACCTTCGACATCCGCGTCGAAGGCACCGGACACCAGCGCGTCGAAGCGCGCCTGGGCCTCGGCCTGCAGCTGGGCGTCGTCGACCGGATCGGCGGCACCTTCAGCGCCCTCGCCTTGCGGCGCGCGCGCGGGGCGCTGGCCGGACTCCTGGGCCTGCGCCTGCTGACCCTCGCGGGGCTCGCGATCACGATCGCGACCACGACGGCGGCGGTTGCGGCCACGCCCT
>NZ_VOSR01000150.1:0-7820 GCF_007997345.1 Mitsuaria sp. TWR114 | reverse complement strand
GCGCGCCAGCAGCGGATCCCAGTAGGAGCCCCAGATCAGCTTGATGACGTTCCAGCCGGCGCCGCGGAACTCGCCCTCGAGCTCCTGGATGATCTTGCCGTTGCCGCGCACCGGGCCGTCCAGGCGCTGCAGGTTGCAGTTGACGACGAAGATCAGGTTGTCGAGCTTCTCGCGCGCGGCCAGGCCGATCGCGCCCAGGCTTTCCGGCTCGTCCATCTCGCCGTCGCCCAGGAAGACCCAGACCTTGCGCTTGGAGGTGTCGGCGATGCCGCGGGCATGCAGGTACTTCAGGAAACGCGCCTGGTAGATCGCCATCAGCGGGCCCAGGCCCATGGACACCGTCGGGAACTGCCAGAACTCCGGCATCAGCTTCGGGTGCGGGTAGCTCGACAGGCCCTTGCCGTCGACTTCCTGGCGGAAGTTGTTCAGCTGTTCCTCGGTGATGCGGCCTTCCAGGAAGGCGCGGGCATAGATGCCGGGCGCGCTGTGGCCCTGGATGTAGAGCAGGTCGCCGCCGTGGATGCCGTCGTCGCCATGCCAGAAGTGGTTGAACCCGCAGCCCAGCATCGTCGCCAGCGAGGCGAAGCTGGAGATGTGGCCGCCCAGGTCGCCGCCGTCTTCGGGATGCAGGCGGTTGGCGCGCACCACCATCGCCATCGCGTTCCAGCGCATGAAGGCGCGCAGGCGCTCTTCCATGTCGATGTTGCCGGGGAAGCGCTCTTCCCGGTCGGCCGGGATGGTGTTGACGTAGGCGGTGGTGGCCGAGAACGGCACGTCGATGCCGGCCTGGCGCGCGTGGTCGATCAAGGTCTCGAGCAGGAAGTGCGCGCGCTCGCCGCCCTCCTCGCCGATGACGGCGGACAGCGCGTCCAGCCATTCCTTGGTTTCGAGAGCGTCGGTGTCATTGGCGGCTGCGCCGAGGAACGACTGGGGCTGCGCGGACATGTGTTGTCTCCTGTGTCTCAATCACGGCCTTCGGACGGGCGGGTCGCGCGGCGCGGTGTCCGTTCCGAACAGGCAATCCTGCCCGAGCTTGAGGAAACACGCATGCGTCGGCACCCTCCAGAAGGGCTATGGCGGCGGAGTGTCGCATAAGCCGTGGATTTTCCAAATAGCGCGATGCGTTTCCGTATAGTGAAATTTCCAAGGCGTTTTCAGCGGGGTTTCGTGATGGATGTCTTTCACGATGCGATCCGGGAATGCCCGGATCGGGAATGCCCGGAGCCGCCGGAGCCGGGTCGCACCGAAGGCGCCGGGATAATCGCGCCCATGTTGTCCCGCCTCGATGTCCAAGGCTTTGCGCGCCGTGCCCTGAACCCTCTCAAACGCCTGGTCTCGGCGTGGTGGCGGCGGCAGTCGCCGTCGCGGCAGGACCGCTTCGCGACGCTGGGCCCGCTGCTGTCGGTGGTGCTGTTCCTGGCGGCGATCGTCTCGGCCTTCTGGTACCTGCGCAACGAGGAGATCGAGCGCGAGGCCGAGGCCGTCAAGCGCGACACCGAGATGGCGCAGCAGCAGATCCGCTCGCGCCTGATCGAGAACGAGGACTTCCTGATCCCGCTGCAGCGCGACCTGGCCAACCGCGCGATCGACAACCTCGAGTTCACGCAGCGCGCGATGGCGATCGCCCGCAACCGCCCCGAGATCACCCACATCACCTGGCTGAACGCGCGCCGCGAGCGCCGCGTCAGCGTGGCGGCGATCGGCGAGCAGGCCGACTCGCTGATGACGCTGGACGGCAGCGACCCGTCGATGCCCAACGGCCATGCCAACAGCGAGCCCGAGCGCGCCTTCCAGGGCGCCCGCGACCGGCGCACCCGGGTCTACTCGGCCTCCTTCGCCGACGCCAACAACACCACCGTCTTCCAGCTGCAGCTGCCGCTGAGCGACCGCGCCGGTTTCGCCGGCGTGCTGATCGCCGAGTACGCGGTGGAGGGCCTGCTGCGCTATTCGGTGCCCAACGAGCTGACTTCGCGTCACGCGGTGGCGGTGCTCGATCCGCGCGAGCAGGTGGTCGCCAGCACGGTGACGCCGATGCCGGGCAAGCGCATCACGCGCGCGCCGATCTATTACGAGGTGCCCATGGCGCCGGCCCCCGGGCTGGTGCTGCGCGGCCAGGGTTACCGGACCTCGATCGGGCTGATCTCCAACACGCTGTTCTGGATGGTGATGGCGCTGTCGGTGCTGACCGTCTGGATGCTGCTGGGCACCTGGAAGCACATGCGCCGGCGCGCGCAGGTGCAGAACGCGCTCGCCGCCGAGACCAACTTCCGGCGCGCGATGGAGAACTCCATGCTGACCGGCATGCGCGCCATGGACCTGGAGACGCGCATCAGCTACGTCAACCCGGCCTTCTGCGCGATGACCGGCTTCGCCGAGTCGGAACTGATCGGCCGCAAGCCGCCCTTCCCCTACTGGCCGCCCGACCGCTACGAGGAGAACCTGCGCCTGCTGCAGCAGGAGATGCAGGGCCGCAGCCCCGCCGGCGGCTCCGAGGTCAAGGTGATGCGCAAGGACGGCAGCATCTTCGACGCCCGCATGTATGTCTCGCCGCTGATCGACCCCAAGGGCAAGCAGAACGGCTGGATGACCTCGATGACCAACATCACCGAGGCCAAGCGGGTGCGCGACCAGCTGTCCGCGTCGCACGAGCGCTTCACCACGGTGCTGGAAGGCCTGGACGCGGCGGTGTCGGTGCTGTCGGTGCAGCAGGGCGAGCTGCTCTTCGCCAACCGCAGCTACCGGCTCTGGTTCGGCGCCGATCCCAAGGGGCACGCGATGCTCGCGGGCTCGCAGCTGGCCGGCGCGACCAGCACCAAGGAAAACAACTTCGAGACCGACGAGGACGTCGACGACTACGGCGGCCTGCCGGCGCAGCACCTGACCGAGGTCGGCGGCGACTCGCGCGAGGTCTTCATCGCGCAGCTGGACATGTGGTTCGATGTCCGCGCCCGCTACCTGCAGTGGACCGACGGCCGCCTGGCGCAGATGCTCATCGCCACCGACATCACCGCGCGCCGCCATGCCGAGGCCCAGCAGCAGCAGCAGGCCGAGAAGGCGCAGGTCACCAGCCGCCTGATCACGATGGGCGAGATGGCCTCGAGCGTCGCGCATGAGCTCAACCAGCCGCTGACCGCGATCACCAACTACTGCAACGGCATGGTCTCGCGGGTGCGCAACGACAACATCCAGAAGGACGACCTGATCGTCGCGCTGGAAAAGACCGCCAAGCAGGCGCAGCGCGCGGGCCAGATCATCCATCGCATCCGCGCCTTCGTGAAGAAGAGCGAGCCGCAGCGCCAGCCGGCGTTCGCGGCCTCGATCGTGGAGGACGCGGTCGAGCTCGCCGGCATCGAGCTGCGCCGGCGCAACGTGCAGATCCACACCTACGTCGCGCAGCGGCTGCCGGTGATGCGGGTCGATCCCATCCTGATCGAGCAGGTGCTGCTGAACCTGCTCAAGAACGCCGCCGAGGCCATCGACAACGCGGCGCTGCCGCCCTCGCGCCGCCACATCGAGCTGCGCGTCGTGCCCAAGCACACGGCGGAGCTGGGCGCCAACATCGAGTTCTCGGTGACCGACATGGGACCGGGCCTGCCGGTCGAGGTCATCGAGCGCATGTACGAGGCCTTCTTCTCCACGAAGGCCGATGGATTGGGCATCGGCCTAGGGTTATGCCGGTCCATCATCGAGTCCCACCAGGGTCGGATCCGCGCCGAGAACCTCTACAATGGCCCGTCCATCGTCGGGTGCCGGTTCGCGTTCACGATCCCCGTGGACATTCCGCGTCCGGAGCCCCAGCTGGCTCCGCTCGACAAGAGCGGCGACCCGGGGACGGGCACTGCTCACAACACCGCAGCAACACCATGAGCTTGATTCCGAAGAAGGGTAATGTCTACGTCGTCGACGATGACGAGGCCGTGCGAGATTCCTTGCAGTGGTTGCTGGAAGGCAAGGACTACCGGGTCAAGTGCTACGACTCCGCCGAGAGCTTCCTGAGCCGCTACGACCCGCGCGAAGTGGCCTGCCTGATCGCCGACATCCGCATGGAAGGCATGAGCGGCCTGGAACTGCAGGACAAGCTGATCGAGCGCAAGAGCCCGCTGCCCATCGTGTTCATCACCGGTCATGGCGACGTGCCGATGGCGGTGCAGACGATGAAGAAGGGCGCGGTCGACTTCATCGAGAAGCCGTTCAAGGAAGAAGAGCTGCTGTCGCTGGTGGAGCGCATGCTGGACCAGGCGCGCGGCGCCTTCGCGACGCAGCAGGAAGCGGCCAGCCGCGACGCCCTGCTGTCGCGCCTGACGACGCGCGAGGCGCAGGTGCTGGAGCGCATCGTCGCCGGCCGCCTGAACAAGCAGATCGCCGACGACCTGGGCATCAGCATCAAGACGGTGGAGGCGCACCGCGCCAACATCATGGAGAAGCTCAACGCCAACACCGTGGCCGATCTGCTGAAGATCGCGCTCGGCGCGAATACGGCGGCCGCCAAGGCGGGCTGATCCGACGTCCCATCCGAAGGCCGCTGCGAAGCGGCCTTTTGCATTCCCCGGGCAGAGCGATCCTCTGCCCTTGCGCTTTTCTGATTCCGGAGTACCGACCATGACTGCTCAACTGATCGACGGCAACGCGCTGTCCAAGCAACTGCGCGCCGAGGTGGCGACGCGCGCCGCCGCGCTGACCGCCAAGGGCGTCAAGCCCGGCCTGGCGGTGGTGCTGGTCGGCGAGAACCCCGCGAGCCAGGTCTACGTGCGCAACAAGGTCAAGGCCTGCGAGGACGCCGGCATGCATTCGGTGCTGGAGAAGTACGCCGACACGATGACCGAGGCGGAGCTGCTGGCGCGGGTCGATGCGCTGAACAACGATCCGGCCATCCATGGCATCCTGGTGCAGCTGCCGCTGCCCAAGGGCATCGACGCGCACAAGGTCATCGAGGCGATCGCGCCGGAGAAGGACGTCGACGGCTTCCACGTCGCCAGCGCCGGCGCGCTGATGGTGGGCCAGGACGGCTTCAAGCCCTGCACGCCCTACGGCTGCATGAAGATGCTGGAGTTCATCGGCTATGACCCGAAGGGCAAGCATGCGGTCGTGATCGGCCGCAGCAACATCGTCGGCAAGCCGATGGCGATGCTGCTGCTGCAGGCCAACGCGACGGTGACGGTGTGCCACAGCGCGACGCCGGACCTGGCGCACTTCACCCGCCAGGCCGACATCGTCGTGGCGGCGGTGGGCAAGCGGAACGTGCTGACCGCGGACATGGTCAAGTCGGGCGCGGTGGTCCTGGACGTGGGCATGAACCGCACCGAGGAAGGCAAGCTCTGCGGCGACGTGGACTTCGACGGCGTCAAGGAAGTCGCCGGCTGGATCACGCCGGTGCCGGGCGGCGTCGGCCCGATGACGATCACGATGCTGCTGGTCAACACCATCGAATCGGCCGAGCGCGCCGCCGCGCATCGCTGACCGCAGCTCTTTCGCTATAGGGAATAGACCAACTCAAAGAGGTCGGTCGGCCGACTTTGAAGATGGTTTGGAGCGACTGACGGAAGTGAGGTCGGTTCGCACACTGCGCTCCCCTTCAAGTGCAGAAAGCGAACCATGCGCTCCACATTCAAGCTTCCTTCCCGTTCCACCATCCGGCGTTGCGCCGCATCGGTCCCCGTGCTGCTCGCACTGGGGCTGGTCCACGGCCTCTCTCTCGCCCAGAACTGCGATGTGCTCGGCGGCGGGCGCGGCTACAGCGCCGCGCTTCGCGCCGAACAGATGCCGGGACATGTGGTGGCCCGCGACTTCGCCTCGCTCAAGGCCGCCGTCGACAGCGGTGCCCGCCACATCCATGTGCCGAGCGACGCGACCATCGATCTGCCCAATCAATCCTCCGCGCTGTGGCTGCGCGCCGGGCAGACGCTCTTCGGCGACCGCGGCCTCGAGGGCCGCCCCGGCGGACTGTTGCGCACCCGCTGGGTCGATGCCGCCGCGCGCAGCTATCCCGTCATCGTGGTTGAAAGCGGCGTGCGCATCTCCGGCCTGCGCATCGAGGGGCCGTCGGGCGAGGCCACCTCCACCAACAGCACCATCGGCATCCAGCTGCTTCCCGGCACGCAAGGCGTCGAGATCGACAACAACGAGCTCTACCACTGGCCCTGGGCGGCGGTCAGCGTCAAGCAATCCGTCGACAACCGGATTCACCACAACCACATCCACGACAACCTCCGCTCCCAGCTGGGTTATGGCGTCGTGGTCCAGAACGGCCACGCCCAGGCGGACATCCACTGCAACGTCTTCAACGCCAATCGTCACGCGATTGCCGGCAGCGGAGAGCCCGGCGAGCGCTACCAGGCCCGGGACAACCTCGTCCTCAACGGCGGCGGCAGGGGCGCGTATCACCAGTTCGACATGCACGCCGGGTCGACCGGCGCTGGCGGGCAATCCGTCGAGATCACCGGCAATGTCTTCGACTTCGGCCGCTTCGGCACCTCGAACCGATCCAGCGTCCTGATCCGGGGCGTGCCCAAGGAGGGGCCGATCACCGTGGTCGGCAACCTCTTCACGCAGGGATGGGTGGTGGGATCACAGACCGCGGTCGCCGGCGTGGCGGGCTCGATTCCCGACGTCGAGCAGATCCATCATTGGAACCGCTTCCAGACCCCGGCCCTCTATAGCAGCCATCCGGCGGGAGAGTGCCGCCTGACCATCGCCGGCCGCACGACCCGGGTGAATTGCAAGGCCGTGCAGCAGCCCGTGCTTCCCTGAGCGCTGATCAGTTGGTGTCGGCCTCACGCAGGGTCTGCACCACCGGGCGCTGCAGCACGCCGCGCAGCGCCCACCAACCCGCGAGCTGGGCCAGCACCGCGCCGCCGATCGTCGTGCCGATCAGCACCCAGGGCTTGAACTGCCATTCGAACTCGAAGGCGTAATGCGTCAGCGCCCAGCCCAGCGCCTGCGCCGCGAGCCCTGCCAGCAGGCCGGCGAGCGCCCCCAGCCCCAGCAACTCCGCGCGCTGCACCGCCGCCATCAGCGCACTGGACGCGCCGAAAGCCCGCATCAACGCGAACTCGCGGGTGCGCGCGTCCCGTGAGCCCACCGCGGCGACCAGCAGCACCACCACGCCCAGCGCCAGCGCGACCGCGAACAGCAGCTGCACGGCCATGATCACCTGCTCCAGCACCTGCTGGACCTGGTGCAGCTCGGCCGAGACATCGATCAGCGTCAGGTTGGGGAAGGCGTTGACCAGCTTGCGATCGAGCGCCGCGGCGCCGCCCTCGCCTTGCGGCGACCGGTAGGCGGAAATGAAGCTGACCGGCAGCTCCGGCATGGCCGCATGCGGGTACAGCACGAAGAAGTTGACCCGCATCGAGCCCCAGTCCACCTTGCGCAGCGAGGTGATCCGCGAATCGACCGGCACGCCGGCGATGTCGAAGCGCAGCGTGTCGCCGAGCTTGAGCCCCAGCTGGTCCGCCAGGCCCTGCTCGACGCTCACGCCGCCCTGCTCCTCGGCGGTCCACTTGCCGCCGGAGATCTGGTTGTGTGACGGCAGTTCGGCGCTGTGGCTGAGGTTGAACTCGCGCTCGACCAGGCGCTGCGCGCGTTCCTCGGTGAAGCGGCTGGCCTGCACCGCCTCGCCGTTGATCGCGACCAGACGGCCGCGGATCATGGGGTACCAGTCGTAGTCCTTGACGCCGGCCCGTTCGAGCTCGCCGCGAAAACCCGTGCCCTGGTCCGGCTGGATGTTGATGACGAAGCGGTCCGGCGCGTTCACCGGCGTCGCGGCGCGCCAGCTCTCGATCAGGTCGGTGCGCATCAGCACCAGCAGCGCCAGCGCCAGC
>NZ_VOSR01000015.1:0-12383 GCF_007997345.1 Mitsuaria sp. TWR114 | reverse complement strand
TCGGCGCTGCAGTTCCAGCAGGCGCTGACCGAGGTCGACAGCCACATCCGCGCCCAGGCCGAGGCCCGCGGCCAGCGCAGCGCGGTGGCGCTGGAGCGGCTGGATCGCGAGCAGCGCCGGCAGGAGTGGCAGCGGATGCTGCGCGACCAGCTCGAGCACCAGCTCGACGACGCGCAGGCCGGCAAGCTGATGCGGCGTTTCCTGCTCGGGCCCTGGGTCGAGGTCATCGCGCATGCGATGGTCCAGCACGGCCGCGACGCGGTGGAGGCGCAGACCTCGATCGAGCTGGTCGACGCGCTGCTGCACAGCGTGTCGCCGCAGCCGGACGAGGCGGCGCGCCAGCGGCTGCGCGCCCAGTTGCCGGACCTGGTCCGGGCGCTGGAACGCGGCATGGACTCGATCGCGCTGCCGCCGATGCAGCGCCAGACCTTCCTCGACGAACTGATGCGCCAGCATGGCCGCGTGCTGCGCGGCCTGCCGGCGCTCGAGGAAGCGGCGCCGGCAGCGCCCGCGGCGCCGAGTCCGCGCCGCCCGGCCCGGACGCCGGAAGAGCTGCTGCAGCAGCTGCTGGACGAGCGCGAATCGCAGCTGCCCTCGCGCTGGGCCTACGAGCGGGTCGACCGCGGCCAGTTGCCGACCGTGCCGGTGGCGCTCTACAGCGAGGAACATTCGCCGCACGCGCAGGCCGCGCTGCAGGACTGGATCGCCGGCGTGCACATCGGCGGCTGGTACCACCTGTTCCACCGGAGCGAATGGATCACCGCGCAGATCGCCTGGATCAGCGACAGCCGCCAGATGTTCCTGTTCATCGGCCAGGCGCCGGAGGAGCGCCACTCGGTGACGCGCGGCGCGCTCGAGCAGCTGGTGGCCGCCGGCCTGATCACGCAGCTCGAGGATGCGCCGCTGCTGCAGCGCGCGATCGGCACGCTGATGCTGGACCTGGACCGCGCGCCCGCCCAAGGCGACGACCGCTGACGGACACGGCCGGCCGCCGGGGCCGGTTCGGGTCACAATGCGCGCGCCCCGGGCGCTTGCCGCGGGGCGTTCCGTCCCCCGTCCGCCGTCGATGCCCGCCGTGTTCCGCGATTCCCGAGCCGTTTTCCGCCTCGCCGGTGTTCCCGGCCTGCCTGCCCTGCTGCTGACGGCCGTGCTGGCGACCGTGCTGGCCGCGCCCGCGGTGCTGGCCCAGACCGTGCCGCCCAACCCGCCGCCCGGCCCGGTGCCGACGCCCGCCGCCGACCAGGCGCAGCGGCCCAAGCTGGCGCTGGTGCTGTCCGGCGGCGGCGCGCGCGGGCTGGCCCACGTCGGCGTGCTGAAGGTGCTCGAGCGCGAGCACATCCCCGTCGACATCGTCACCGGCACCTCGATGGGCGCCATCATCGGCGGGCTCTACGCCAGCGGCATGTCCGCCGAGGACCTGGATCGCGAGCTGTCGAGGATCGCGTGGGACCGGCTCTTCGCCAGCCGCGTCGATCGGCAGGACCTGTCGCAGCGCCGCAAGGAGGAGGACTTCGAGTTCTCCGCGACGATCGAATTCGGCCTGCGCGACGGCGAGGTGCGCGTGCCCACCGGCACCCTCTCCAGCCGCGGCCTGGAGGCGCTGCTGCGCCGGCTGACGCTGCCGGTGCGCAACGTGCGCCAGTTCGACCGCCTGCCGACGCCCTTCCGCGCCGTCGCCACCGACATGGAGAACGGCCAGGAGCGCATCCTGGCCGAGGGCGACCTGGCGCTGGCGCTGCGCTCCAGCATGAGCGTGCCCGGCGTGTTCGCGCCGGTCGAATGGGAGGACCGCATCCTCGGCGACGGCGGCCTGGTCAACAACCTGCCGGTGGACGTGGCGCGCGAGATGGGCGCGACGCGGCTGATCGCCGTCAACGTCGGCACCCCGGTGGGTGGGCGCGAGACGCTGAACTCGCTGATCGGCCTGACGGCGCAGATGATCAACATCCTGACCGAGCAGAACGTGCAGCGCTCGATCGCCAGCATGTCCGCCGGCGAGGACCTGCTCATCACGCCGCAGCTGGGCAAGCTGACCTCGGGCGACTTCGACAAGGCGCGCGACTTCATCCGCGCCGGCGAGGAGGCGGCCCAGGCGCTGCTGCCGCAGCTGCGCGCCTATGCCGTCGACGACAAGACCTATGCCGACTGGCAGTTCGCGCGCATCGGGCTGAAGCCGCCGGCCGTCGTGCTCGCGGCGGTCAAGCTGGAGGGCTCGGACAACACCAATCCGGAGCGCTTCCGCAGCCAGCTCGAATCGAAGCCCGGCCAGGTCTTCAACAACGAGACGGCCGAGCGCGACATGCGCTTCCTCTCCTCCAGCGGCGACTACAACCGCGTCGACTACCACGTCGAGCAACGCGCCGACGGCGAGACGCTGGTCTTCAACATGGAGGACAAGCCCTGGGGGCCGAACTACTTCCGCGTCGGCATGGACCTGTCCACCGACTCGGGCGGCGACAGCTTCTTCAACCTGCGGCTGAGCCACAACCGCCACTGGCTGACCAGCAAGGGCACCGAGTGGCGCAACCAGATCACCATCGGCGAGACGCCGCGGCTCTACACCGAGCTCTACCACCCGCTCGGACTCAAGCTCGGCGTGGCCGACGACTGGTTCGTCAGCGCCTGGGCCGAGGCCAACCAGCGCAAGCAGATCGTCTATGACGACAACGACCCCGACAACGCGAGCCTGGGCCAGGCGCGACTGGTGCGGCGCGACGGCACGCTGGGGCTGGACGTCGGGCAGCCCTGGGGCCGCTGGGGCGAGGTGCGGCTGGGCGTGATCAGCCAGGTCCGCCATGCCAAGCCCGACCTGATCACCGTCGCCACGCCCGCGATGGGCAAGCTGCGCTGGACCAGCTACGAGCGCGGCTTCCGCCTGCGCACCGTCGTCGACCAGCTCGATTACGCCAACTTCCCGCAGCACGGCTACCGCTTCACCGTCGAGGCCCAGGGCGGCCGCCAAGACAACCGCAACCTCAGCAGCGGCCGTTTCCTGCGCCTGAACATGGACGGCAACATGGTGCGCAGCTTCGGCGGCCACACCGTCAGCCTGTACGCGCGGGCGGTCGGTTCGCAGCAGCCCGACGACACCGGCCTGGGCGGCTACACGCTGGGCGGCTTCCATCAACTGTCGGGCTACAACCCCAACCAGCTCAGCGGCAACTCGCTGTTGTTCACACGGGCGACCTACTACCGGCGGCTGAACGACCAGCCCTTCCTGTCCCGCGGCTTCTTCGTCGGCGGCACGCTCGAGGCCGGCAACACCTGGCTGTCGCGCCGCGACATCAACATCAAGGACCTGCGCTACGCGAGCAGCGTGTTCCTCGGCTCGGACACGGGGCTGGGTCCGTTGTACGTGGGCATCGGCTACGCGCCGCGCGGCGGCACCGCGCTCTACGTGTTCATCGGCCGGCCCTGATCGGGCTCGGCGTCGGCGTTCTCATCGGGGTCGGCGTCGGCATCGGCTTCCTCGTCGTCCGATCGCAGCACCGGCTCGCGGTGGGCCCAGTCATAGAGCACCTCGGCGACGTCCTCCAGGCCCTGCTTGTTGAGCGCCGAGAACAGCGTGATGCCGATGTCCGCGTCCTCGGTGGCCAGCACGCCGATGTCCTTCTCGACCTGCGCCAGGACGGCGGCGCCTTCCTTGCGGTTGAGCTTGTCGGCCTTGGTCAGCACGATCAGCAGGCTGACCTCGCCGGCGGTGACGCGGTCGGAGACGAACTCCAGCAGCTGCTTGTCGAGGTCGGTCAGGCCCAGCCGCGAATCGACCATCAGCACCACGCCCGACAGCGATTCGCGCTCGCTGAGGTAGTCGGCCATGACGCGCTGCCAGCGCAGCTTGGCGTCGCGGGCGACCGCGGCGTAGCCGTAGCCCGGCAGGTCGGCGAACAGCGCGTCCGGCGCGTCGCGCGGGCCCACCGCGAACAGGTTGATGTGCTGGGTGCGGCCCGGCGTCTTGGAGGCGAAGGCCAGGCGCTTCTGCTGCGCCAGCGTGTTGACCGCCGTCGACTTGCCGGCGTTGGAGCGGCCGACGAAGGCGATCTCCGGCAGCTGGCGCGGGGCCAGGTCGTGCGCGAGCGCCTCGCCCTCGCTCGCCAGCGCGGAGCCGGCGTCGCCTTCGGGCGCGCCGACGTCGGCGTCGTCCAGGAATTCGTCGAACTCGTCGTCGCCCGCGGCCTCGGCCTCGGCGGGCAGCACGCCGTTGACGGGCAGATGCTTGAGCTGGCTGGCGGTCGTCAGGAAGCGCGCGGTGTGCGTCCACGCCAGCGCGCGCTTGCCGGCCGTCAGCGGTTCGGTGCTGGCCGGCTTGACCGGCGGGGGCAGGCCTTGCGCCTTGAGCTTCTCGTTGGCCTTGGCACGCGCCTTGGCGGCGGCACGCTGGCCGGTCTTGCCCGGACCGGGCTTCTTCTTCGCCCCCCCTGCGCGTCCCGCACCACGGCCTGCGGGTTTCCCTGGGGCCGCGGGAGCGGGTTTCTTGTTGGAATCGGTCATCGCGCTGCGGGGCTCAAAAGAGGTGCCATTGTAAGATCCCACGGTTGCGCTCACCCAACCCTCAACAATTCATGAAGACTGCCGCTTTCTTGTTGTCGAGTATGGTTTTGATGTCCGGCGCCGCCAACGCCGCCGAACCGCAAGCAGCCACCAAGCCCGATCTGACCAAGGGCCAGGCCATCAGCTCTCAAGTCTGCGCCGCCTGCCACACGGCGGACGGCTCCCGCGGCAGTCCCGCCAATCCCATCATCGCCGGCCAGCATGCCGACTACCTGGCCAAGCAGCTGCACGAGTTCAAGTCGGGCAAGCGCAAGAACGCGGTGATGTCGGGCATGGCCGCGCCGCTGTCGGATGCCGACATCCGCAACGTCTCGGCCTTCTACGCCAGCAAGGGCGCCAAGCCCGGCTCGCGAAGAACAAGGAACTGATCGCCCTGGGCGAGAAGATCTACCGCGGCGGCATCGCCGACAAGCAGGTGCCCGCCTGCGCCGGCTGTCACAGCCCCAACGGCGCCGGCATCCCCGCGCAGTACCCGCGCCTGGGCGGCCAGCACAGCGACTACACCGAGGCCCAGCTGACCGCGTTCCGCGCTGGCGGCCGGCCCAACAGTCCACAGATGCTGGCCATCGCCGCGAAGATGAGCGACCGCGAGATCAAGGCGGTCTCCGACTACATCGCCGGCCTGCGCTGAGCGGCCGTCTCCGCCACGCCCCTTTCGGGGCAGGTGCCGACGAACGAGGCCGGTGATCCGATCACCGGCCTTCGTTTTTGCCGGCCCTCGCCCGATTCGTCGTTCCGGGCAACGAGAATGCCGGCCATGACCGAGAAGTCCCCCGACCGTCCCCCCCCGGCCCGCCGCCCAGGTGGCGGCCCGTGTCGCGCTCGACGACGCGATGGAGCTGCTGGCGTCGATGCGTTTCGCGATCGCGCTGCTGACGGTGATCTGCATCGCCTCCGTGATCGGCACGGTGGTGCAGCAGCAGCAGCCGATGACGAACTACGTCAACCAGTTCGGGCCGTTCTGGTCGGAGCTGTTCGGCAAGCTCGACCTCTACACCGTCTACAGCGCCTGGTGGTTCCTGCTGATGCTGGGCTTCCTGGTCGTGTCGACCAGCCTGTGCATCGCGCGGCACACGCCCAGGATCCTGCGCGACCTGAAGACCTACAAGGAGACGATGCGGGAGCAGTCCATCCAGGCCTTCAAGCTCAAGGCGCTGGGCTACCTGCACATGAATCCGGAAGCGGCGCTGGGCCAGGTCAACGCCTGGCTGGCGGCCGAGGGCTGGAAGGCCCGCGCGCAGGTGCGCACCGGCGGCGTGATGATCGGCGCGCGCAAGGGCGCGGCGCACAAGATCGGCTACCTGGCGGCGCACTCGGCCATCGTGCTGATCTGCCTGGGCGGGCTGCTCGACGGCAACCTGATCGTGCGCGCGATCATGTGGGCGCAGGGCAAGCAGATCTACCAGGGCGCCGACCTGAACCAGATGACGGCGGTCAACCGGCTGGGCACCTCCAATCCCAGCTTCCGCGGCAACCTGTTCGTGCCCGAGGGCAGCCGCTCGTCGACCGCGCTGCTGTCCATGCCCACCGGCGTGGTGGTGCAGGACCTGCCCTTCGACGTCGAGCTGAAGAAATTCATCGTCGAGTACTACGCGACCGGCATGCCCAAGCTGTTCGCGAGCGACATCGTCATCCACGACCGCCGCGACGGCTCGTCGACGAAGGCGACCGTCAAGGTCAACGAGCCGGTCACCTACCGCGGCGTCACGCTCTACCAGAGCAGCTTCGAGGACGGCGGCTCGGGCATGAAGCTCAAGCTGCGCTCGCTGCAGTCGCCGCACGACACGCCGCTGGACGCCAAGGTCAACGGCACCACGACGCTGACGGTGGACGGCGAGTCCTACGGCCTGGAGTTCACCGGGCTGCGCGTCATCAACGTCGAGAACTTCGCCAACGACGGCAAGGACCAGGCCGGCACCGACGTGCGCAAGGTCGACCTGGTGGGCCGGCTCGAGCAGCACCTGGGCTCGGGCGCGAACGTCAGCGACCGCAAGACGCTGCGCAACGTCGGCCCGTCCTTCAGCTACAAGCTGCGCGACGCCAGCGGCCAGGCGCGCGAGTACAACAACTACATGCTGCCGCTGGAGCTGGAGGGCCACCGGGTCTACCTGCTCGGCGTGCGCGACACGCTGGCCGACAACTTCCGCTACCTGCGCGTGCCGGTGGACAGCAAGGACAGCATGGAAAGCTGGCTGGCGCTGCGCCGTGTGCTGGCCGATCCGGCGCAGCGGCTGCTCGCGGCGCGGCAGTACGCGCTGGGCGCCAGCCCGCCCGACAAGCCGGCGATGCAGGCGCAGCTCGAGGCCACGGCGCTGCGCACGCTGACCCTGTTCGCCGGCGCCGAAGGCCTGAAGGCCGATGCGCCCGCGCAGGGCGCGGCGCTGGGCGGCCTGCCGGCGCTGTCGCAGTTCATCGAGCGCGAGGTGCCCGAGCCCGAGCGCGCGCGCGTGTCCGAGGTGCTGCTGCGCATCCTCAACGGCAGCCTGTTCGAGCTGCACAAGCAGGCCGAGGAGCAACTGGGCCGTCCCAAGCCGACGCCCGGCGACGCGACGCAGGCCTTCATGACGCAGGCGGTGCTGTCGCTGTCGGATGCGATGTTCTATCCCGCGCCGGTCCTGATGCAGCTGGACGACTTCCAGCAGGTCCAGGCCAGCGTGTTCCAGGTGACCCGCGCCCCTGGGCAGACCCTGGTCTATCTGGGCGCCGTGTTGCTGATCGTCGGCGTGTTTGCGATGCTCTACGTCAAGGAGCGGCGGCTGTGGCTGTGGCTGGAGGCCGCGCCGGGACGCAGCGAACAGACCCGGGTCCGCATGGCCCTGTCCAGCAACCGCGATTCGCCCGACCTGCCCGTCGAATTCCAAGCGCTCAAGCAGCGGCTGCTGCATGAGGAGGCCTGACATGAACAGCACCTACTCCCCCGCCGAGTCGTCGGCCCTGCCCTCGCAGCTGCCGGGCGCCTCCGAGGCGACGCCGCAGCGCTCGCTGGTGATCGGCCGGCGCGGTTACTTCCACGGCCGCAATGCGTTCGACTGGATCTTCGCGGCGCTGGTGCTGATCGGCGCGGGCTTCGCGTTCAGCCGCTATCACGCGTCGATGGACGTCTACGAGAAGGGCATCCTGGCCGGCGCGGCGCCGGCGCTGATCGCGCTGGGCTGGTTCTGGCGGCCGCTGCGGCCGCTGTGCCTGATCGTCGGCGCGGCCAGCCTGTTCGCGATCCAGCTCTACCTGAGACAGACCGACGACTTCGGCGCCGACCTGGCCGCGGCGGACAAGGTCTTCTTCCTGAAGTACATGCTGTCCAGCCAGAGCGCGATCCTGTGGATGAGCGTGCTGGTGTGGATGAGCACCCTTTTCTACTGGCTGGGCTTCTTCCAGAAGGCCGGCGGCCACAGCGCGGCCGAGGCGATCGGCACCCGGCTGGCCTGGGGTGCGGTGGGCATGGCGCTGATCGGCACGATGGTGCGCTGGTTCGAGAGCCACCAGATCGCGCCCGACATCGGCCACATCCCGGTGAGCAACCTCTACGAGGTCTTCGTGCTCTTCACCTGGCTGACGACGCTGATGTACCTGTACTACGAGCAGCGCTTCGCCACGCGCGCGCTGGGCGCCTACGTGATGCTGGTGGTCAGCGCGGCGGTCGGTTTCCTGCTCTGGTACACGGTGGCGCGCGAGGCGCATGAGATCCAGCCGCTGGTGCCCGCGCTGCAGAGCTGGTGGATGAAGATCCATGTGCCGGCGAACTTCATCGGCTACGGCAGCTTCGCGATGGCGGCGATGGTGGCGCTGGCGACGCTGCTCAAGACCGCGACGCCGCGCGCGCTGGTGATCGGCCTGATCGGCGTGCCGGTGGGGCTGGTGGCGGTGCTGCTGGCCTTCCGCTTCGGCGCGAACGTGTCGCCGGAGCTGGCCGCCGGCCTGAACGGCTGGGCTGGCAAGATGGCCGGCGTGGCGGTGTTCCTGGCGGCGAGCGTCGCGCTGCGCGGCCCGCTGACGGCGCGGCTGCCGGACTTGTCGACGCTGGACGACCTGGCCTACAAGGCGATCGCGCTGGGCTTCGCCTTCTTCACGATCGCGACCATCCTGGGCGCCTTCTGGGCGGCCGAGGCCTGGGGCGGCTACTGGAGCTGGGACCCGAAGGAAACCTGGGCGCTGATCGTCTGGCTGAACTACGCGGCCTGGCTGCACATGCGGCTGATGAAGGGCCTGCGCGGCGTGGTGAGCGCCTGGTGGGCGCTGATCGGCCTGCTGGTCACGACCTTCGCCTTCCTGGGCGTCAACATGTTCCTGTCGGGCCTGCATTCCTACGGCACGCTGTAAGGCGGCACGGCCACGAGCGAGGGCGGCGTCGGGCGCGGAGTCCACGCCGCCCTCCTTCTTTCGAGGTAGGCCGCGGCGCGCGCCGGGTCCCCTCCGGGCCCTGAACGAGGGGACTTAAGCGCGATCTCATGAAATCCGGCGGCGGGCGGCGTAAGGTGCGAGGCTTCCCTCCCCCCGAAGGTCAGCCATGCATTTCCACAAGCCACGCGACGGCCAGCGCATCCCCGCTTCCGAGATCACGCCCCGCGAGGTCCACGACGCCCGCCGCGACTGGCTGAAGACGGCGGGCGCGCTGGGCCTGACCGGGATCGGCCTGAGCGGCCTGTCCACCGGCGCCCAGGCCCAGACGGCGGGCCCGGGCAAGCTGGCGAAGCTGCCCGGCGCGAAGAGCGCCGTCGCGGGCGCCACCGTCATGGAGAAGCTGACCGCCTACAAGGATGTCACTTCCTACAACAACTTCTATGAGTTCGGCACCGACAAGTCGGACCCGGCGGAGAACGCCCACACGCTGAAGCCGCGGCCCTGGTCCGTGGTCATCGAGGGCGAATGCGCCAAGCCAGGCCGCTTCGGCCTGGAGGACCTGCTCAAGGTCGCCCCGATGGAGGAGCGCGTCTACCGGCTGCGCTGCGTCGAGGGCTGGTCGATGGTGATCCCGTGGGTGGGGTACTCGCTGTCGGAGCTGCTGAAGAAGGCGGAGCCGACCGGCAAGGCCAGGTACGTCGAGTTCACGACGCTGGCCGACAAGGCGCAGATGCCGGGCGTGCGCTCGGGCGTGCTGGACTGGCCCTATGTCGAGGGCCTGCGCATCGACGAGGCGATGCATCCGCTGACGCTGATGGCCTTCGGCCTGTACGGCGAGGTGCTGCCCAACCAGAACGGCGCGCCGCTGCGGCTGGTGGTGCCCTGGAAGTACGGCTTCAAGTCGGCCAAGTCCATCGTCAAGATCCGCTTCGTCGAGAAGCAGCCGGTGAGCAGTTGGACCAAGGCGGCGCAACAGGAATACGGCTTCTATTCCAACGTCAACCCGACGGTCGACCACCCGCGCTGGAGCCAGGCCACCGAGCGCCGCATCGGCGAGGACGGCCTCTTCGCCAAGCGCCGCCCGACGCTGATGTTCAACGGCTACGAGGCGCAGGTCGGGCAGCTGTACGCCGGCATGGACCTGAAGAAGAACTTCTGAGCGCGGCGCGCCGCCCGGCCCCACCGCGGCCACCGGACGCCGCCGCCGGCCATCGCCATTGCATCCACCGATGACCTCCGTTCCCCCTTCCACCGCTGCCACGTCCACCTCCGCGACGGCGCCGGCTGCCGCGCGCCGCGCGCCGGCGAGGCGTCATCCGCTGCTGCATCCGGCGGCCAAGGTCGTGCTTTTCCTGCTGTGCCTGCTGCCGCTGGCCTGGTACGTCTTCGGCGCCTTCACCGAGCGGCTGGGCGCGAACCCGGCCGAGACGCTGATCCGCGGCCTGGGCGACTGGGCACTGCGCCTGCTGTGGATCACGCTGGCGGTGACGCCGCTGCGCACCTGGACGAACCAGCCGGCGCTGGCGCGCTTCCGCCGGATGCTGGGCCTGTTCGCCTTCTTCTACGCCAGCCTGCACCTGCTGGCCTACGGTTGGCTGGACAAGGGGCTGGACTTGGCCGACATACTGCGCGACATCGGCAAGCGGCCCTTCATCCTGATGGGCTTCACCGCCTGGCTGCTGCTGGTGCCGCTGGCGGCGACCTCGTTCAACCGCGCGATCAAGGCACTGGGCGCGCCGCGCTGGCAGGCGCTGCACAAGCTGGTGTACGCGATCGCGATCGTCGGGCTGATGCACTTCATCTGGATGCGCGCCGGCAAGAACAACTTCGCCGAGCCGCTGGTCTACGGCTCGATCCTGGCGGTGCTGCTGGGATGGCGGGCGTTTCGGCGGATGAAGCGCTGAACGGGCGCGGCGGTCGCGGTCGCTACGCCGCTATGCTCGGCGACTTCGGCCGCCGTTGACTCATGCTGAGCCTGCACCCCGTCTCCGAACGCGACGTCGTCGCGCTGCGTCGCTTCGAAACCGACAACCGTGCGTTCTTCGAGTCGCACATCAATGCCCGGCCGCCGGCCTATTACGACGCGGGCGGCATCGAGGCCGCCGTCGCCACCGCGCTGCGGGAGGCCGCTGCCGACATCGGCCACCAGTACCTGATCCGCGATGCGGATGGCGAGCTCGTGGGACGCATCAACCTGAGCCATGTGCGCCGCAGGCATTTCCACTCGTGCGAGTTGGGCTACCGGATCGCGGAGCGGGCCAATGGCCGGGGCCATGCGAAGGAGGCAGTGAAGCTGGTGCTGGCCAAGGCCTTCGACGAGCTCGGCCTGGTCCGGATCGAGGCGAAAGCACGAGCCGGGAACCTCGGCTCGCTCAAGGTCCTGCGACACAACGGCTTCACCGAGTTCGGCCGATCCATGCGCAGCTTCCAGCTCCACGACGAGTGGGAAGACATGCTGCACTTCGAGCGCCGAGCGCCCGGTCGCTGAGCCGGTCGCTACCGGCGCTCGACCGCCCGCAGCAAGTCGGCCAGGCGCTCCGGCCACACCGTCTCGGTGGTGGACGCCAGCTCCTCCGCTGACCACCAGCGGTGATCCGCCATCACCTCCTGCTCCAGCGCCGTCCAGCCCTCGCGAGACAGCCGCCGATCGGCGACGCGTACGACGAAGAAGCGTTCCTGCGCCCACACGCGTTCGCCATCGGGCAGCAGCAGTTCGAAGTCGCGCGATGCGATCGCCGGGCCGATCTCGCGCACGACGATCCCCGTCTCCTCGCGCAGCTCGCGGATCGCGGCCTCGGCGAAACTTTCGCCATCCTCGACGCCGCCGCCCGGCGTCGCCCAGAAGTCCTGACCCGTCATCGGGCCGGTCTTGTGCACGAAGCGGAAGAGCAGCACATGGCCCTCAGGATCGAGGACGAGCAGTCGCGCCGAAGGGCGACGTCGCATCGAGGCCGGAGGAACGGTCGGATCAGTCGGGGCGGTCATGGGCGGCGATTCTCTGCGCGAGGCGCCTACCGTGTCCTCCGGCCTGTGCGTGCCACACGCCGATACTCGCGCGATCGCCTCTCCTTCACGCGACATGACCGACGACGCCGAGACCGACGACCTCCGTGAGATGCCCGCTTCCGCGCCGTCGCTGCCCCCGTCGCTGGCCGGGGCGCTCGCCGGCCGCGAGTGGCACCGCAATCTGGTCGGCGAGGCCGGCGCCCTCGTGCATCGGCTGCGGCGCGCGGGCTCGCCCGATCTCTACCTGAAGCACGGCGATGGGGAAGCCGCAACAGCCATCGTCGATGAATTCGCCCGGCTGCGCTGGCTCAGCGGGCGCTGGCCCGTGCCGGCGATCGCGCATTTCGAGGCAACGGGCGGGACCGCCTGGCTGCTGACGCAGGCCCTGCCCGGCCGCACCGCCTACGAATGGCTCGAAGCGGCGCCGGATCGCGCGCCGGCGATCGTCGCGTCGATCGGGCGCTGCCTGCGCCGCCTGCATGCGCTGC
>NZ_VOSR01000149.1:0-4720 GCF_007997345.1 Mitsuaria sp. TWR114 | reverse complement strand
CCCCTCGACCAGGAAGCGCCGGCCGAAGGCGGCGCGCCATCCGCGAAGAAGCTGCCCGGCAATGATCTGCTGCTGATCGACGCCCAGACCGGCCAGCGCAACACCTTCAAGGACGCCGCCGATTTCGCCTGGAACAACGGCGGCACCCTGCTCGCCTACGTGGTCTCGGTGAAGGAGGCGAAAGCCCCCGCAGGTGCCTCCGGCGCCGCGAAGGCGACGCCGGCCACCGCACCGGAGACCCGGCCGGCGGAGCCGTCCGTCCCGGCTTCGGCGAATCCGCCGGCGCCCGCCGCGCCGCCGGCTTCGGACGCGCTCGGCGCCGTGCCTCCCGCCACGCCGGTCACCGCGGCGAAACCCGCAGCCGACGACAGCGCCCGCGAAGGCGTCTACCTGATCGACCCGAGCGCGCCGACACGGGCACGCGCGGTGATGTCGGGCGCGGGGAGCTACAAGCAGCTGCGCTTCGACGAGGCCGGCCGCCAACTGGCCTTCGTCAGCAACCGCGACCATGTGGCCGAGACCCGCGCCTCCGAGAAGGCCCGGGAAGCCGAAGACCGGAAGGACGGCGCCAAGGACAGCGCGAAGGACGCGAAGGCCGACAAGCCCGATCCGACGCCGTTCAAGCTCTTCCTGTGGCAGGCCGGCCAGGACCGCGCCACGGTGCTGGTCAGCGCCGCGACCGCCGGCATGCCCGCCGGCTGGACGCCGAGCGAGCACGCGCCGCTGGCCTTCAGCAAGGACGGGCTGCGGCTGTTCCTCGGCACCGCCGAGCTGCCCACGCCCGAGCCCAAGGACGCGCCCGAGCCGATGAAGGTCGACCTCTGGCACTGGAAGGATCCGGAGCTGCAGTCGGCGCAGAAAGCCAAGGCGGAGCGCGAACGCACGCGCAGCTATCGCGCCGTCGTGCACCTCGGCCAGGACGTGGACGCCGCGCGCTTCGTGCAGCTCGGCACCGTGGACCTGCCGACGATCCAGGTCAACGAGAACGCCCGCGTGGCGCTGGGCCTGAGCGAGCTGCCGTATCGCCCGCTGATGTCCTGGGAAGGCGTGTACATGGACGCCTACGCGGTCGATCTGGACACCGGCGCGGCCACGCCGCTCGCACGCAAGCTGCGCCATGCGCCGACGCTGTCCCCGACCGGCCGCTACCTGCTGGGCTTCGACGCGCCGGCCGCGCGCTGGATGGCCTGGCGCACCGACACCGCGCAGGCGATCGACCTGACCGGGAGGATCAAGGCCCGCTTCGACAACGACGAGCGCGACGTGCCCGACCTGCCGACCGCCTACGGCAGCGCGGGCTGGACCGCGGGGGACGACAGCGTCGTGCTCTACGACAAGTTCGACCTCTGGGCCGTGCAGCCGGCGACCGGCCTGTCGCGCAACCTGACGCAGGGCTTGGGCCGCAAGCGGCAGGTCCAGCTGCGCGTGGTGCCGCTGGACCCCGAGGACGCCGACCAGCGCGCCCTCCCCGCCGATGCGCTGATGCTGGCCGGCACGCAGGACCCGACGCGCGCCAGCGGCTACTTCCGCGTCGATGCCAGCGGCGGCGTCCCGACCACGCTGCTGCAGGACGACAAGATGATCGGCGGCCTGATCAAGGCCAAGGACGCGGACCGCCTCGTCTTCACGCAGCAGACCTTCACCGAGTTCCCCGACCTGTGGACCTCGACGCTGAGCTTCGAGCGGCCGCAGCGCATCAGCGAGGCCAATCCGCAGCAGGCGCGGTATGCCTGGGGCACGCAGGAGCTGATCGAGTACACCGCGGCCGACGGCCGGAAGCTGCGCGCGCTGCTGGCCAAGCCGGCCGACTTCGACCCGAAGCGGCAGTACCCGATGATGGTCTACATCTACGAGAAGATGAGCGACAACCGCCATCGCTACGTGCCGCCGGCGCCGGGCCAGAACATCAACGTCACGCGCTACGTCTCCAACGGCTACCTGGTGCTGCGCCCGGACATCGTCTACACCACCGGCCACCCGGGCCGCAGCGCGATGAACACGGTGCTGCCGGCGGTCCGCCAGCAGATCGCCAAGGGCTACGTCGATCCGAAGCGGGTGGGCATCCAGGGCCACAGCTGGGGCGCCTACCAGATCAACTACCTGATCACCCGCACCCACGAGTTCCGCGCGGCGGAGGCCGGCGCCTCGATGGCCAACATGATCAGCGGCTACGGCGGCATCCGCTGGGGCGCGGGCATCAGCCGCGCCTTCCAGTACGAGCACGGCCAGAGCCGCATCGGCGCCACGCCCTGGGAGCGGCCCGACCTGTACCTGGAGAACTCGCCGATCTTCCGCGTCGACAAGGTCACCACGCCCTACCTGACCATCCACAACGACGAGGACGACGCGGTGCCCTGGTACCAGGGCATCGAGTTCTTCACCGCGCTGCGCCGCCTGGGCAAGGAGGCCTACTGGTTCAACTACAACGGCGAGAAGCACGGCCTGCGCGACCGCGACAACATGAAGCACTTCACCGTGCACATGGCCGAGTTCTTCGACCATTACCTGCTGGGCAGTCCGCGGCCCGCCTGGATGGACCAGCCGGTGCCCTACCTCGAGCGCGGCAAGCGCGACGTGATGGGCCAGTTCAAGCCGGTGGCACCGACCGCCGCGACCGCCGTCGCCAAGGGCCAGCAGGAGGCCGCCAGCGGCGGCAACGCGAAGTGAGTCGCCGGCGGCCGGGGCCGCTCGCCCCGCGCCGCCGGCCCCGGGTCAGCGCACCGGGTCCGCGTTCTGCGCGGCGCGACGGGCGCTCTCCAGGCGCTCGCTGATCGGTGGGTGCGACGACAGCCACTCGACGCCCTCGCTCGTGTGGCCCTCGCGCCGCATCGCGTCGCGCAGCTTGAGCCACACGCCGACCAGCGTCTCGTTGGGCAGGTGCTCGCGCAGGATCAGGCGTTGCGCCTCGGCATCGGCTTCGCGCTCCGCGTTGCGCCCGTAGCGCAGCGTCTGCACCGAGGCCATCGAGCTGGCCGCGACGGTGGAGAAATCGCCCATCACCACGCCGGCCACGGCCACCAGGCCGACGCCCTGCACCAGGTGGCGCATCGCGTGGCGGTGCTTCACATGCCCGGCCTCGTGACCGAGCACGGCCATCACTTCGTCGTCGCTCAGGTCCTGCGTCATCCCGTCGAGCAGGAACAGCGTGCCGTTGGGCAGCGCGAAGGCATTGAAGCCGCCGCTGTTGCCCAGCCGCGCGAAACGCAGCTTGAGGGCCTGGCCCGGGAAGGTCCGCCCGGCGATCTCCTCGAAGCGCTGGCGCAGCGCGGCCTGCCGCGCCGGCGCGACCGTCGACGGCTTGAGCCAGCGCGCCGTCACCTCCTGCTCGACCTTGTCGCCGACGGCGATGTCGAGCTGCTTGGGCACCAGCGGCAACGCCGCGCGCGCCAGCAGGCCCGCGCCCTGGCGGTCGAACCAGGCGATCAGCGCAACCAGCGCGACCAGGCAGCACAGGGACATCGCCCAACTGGAGATCAGCTGCGTCGTCAGCGACTGGCCGCCCAGGGCGCGTCCCATCGCGTTGTCCGCGGGAATCCAGAGCGTGCCGCCGTCGGGCAGGCCGACCGGCGTCGGGCTGCCGCGCCACCATTCGCCGACCGACAGGCCCTTGCGGGTGTAGCGACGCAGCCCCGGCAGCGACGGGCGTGACGCGGCCAGCTCGGCCTCCGACGGCGGCATCGAGGACGCGGCCTGGGGGCGCGGCGGCCAGGGCATGAACTCGAGGTGGTGGCGGCTCAGGCGCACGCGCACCTCCTGCGGGCGGTTCTCGACGCCATCGAACCACCGGGCGGTGGCGGTGTAGCTCTGCGATCTCATGGCGATGTCTCCCCGCTCACCAGCCGATGTCCAGGCCGAAGGCATCGGCCACGCCGTCCCCGACCGCGCCGGGGCCGCGCCGTCTGGCGGCGCGCACGACCAGGGCGTCCAGCGGCTCGTCGGACAGCACGGTCATGCCCTCGATGCGCAGCTTGGCGATGCGCACCGCGAGGAAGGGCCAGTACAGGCCCAGCGTCAGCACCGTGAGCAGGCCGTGGCCCATCACCGTCTTGAAGAGGGAGAAGGCGGGCAGCTGGTAGGCGAACTCGATGCCGCCGGCGAGTCGGGTGTTGTCCCAGATCAGCTTCTGAAGCCGCGCGATGTAGATCGGCCAACCGATCACCCATAGCACGCCCATCGTGGCCAGCGGCGCGAACATCGCCACCAGCGACGCCTGCGCGCCGAAGACGGCTTTCAGCGCGCCGATCGTCACCGCGGCGATCACACCGGCGACGAAGCCGCCCAGCAGGCCGACGCCGACCAGCGTCAGGTACAGGCCGTAGAACTTGCGCACCGGGAGCTCGAAGTCGAACTCGAGCGCGCCATAGCGGGCATGCCGATGCTGGAAGCGCTTGAGCCAGCCATGCGCCAGCGGAAAGAGCAGCCCCACCGCCAGGCCGGCGATGCCGATGACGATCGGCCCCAGCCCCATGCCGGCGCCGACGGACACGACGGTCCACGCCACGAGCAGCGGCAGGCAGGAGGCGTAGACGGTGGCGGCGCTGGCCTGGAAGCCGAAGCGCAGGCCGCGCCAGCTGGTGTTGCCGAGCTTGAAGCGCTGGGCGCCCGCGAACAGCATCGGGCCAAACGCGTAGAGCACCGCCAGCATCGCGAAGCCGGCGCCCTTGGACCACTCGAACGCATGGCCGTAGCAGACCAGCAGCGCCAGCGCCAGCACGCGGCC
>NZ_VOSR01000148.1:0-19780 GCF_007997345.1 Mitsuaria sp. TWR114 | reverse complement strand
AACGCGATCGGCGCGGCCTTCAAGGCCGGTCCGCTGATGGACCCGCAACCGACCGTCGAGGGCGCACCACCGCGCAGCACGTTGAGCGTGGCGGGCCATACGCTGTCGAACATCGGCGCGAGCGTGCTGAATCGCGCGGGCGAGATGGTCAAGGCGACGACGGCGCTCGGCGTGATCTCGACGGTGACGGCGGCCGTGGCCAGGCCGCTCGCGGAGGCCGACCAGCGCGTGGCGATGGCCATCGGCGGCGCCATCGGCATCCACACGGCCATCAAGCCGTGGTTCGACTCGTCGGCCAAGGACATTCAGTCGTTCGACGCGAAGGTCAAGACCGACCGTCTGGAGGTGGTCAACGCGCAGGCGCAGGAGCAACTGGCGGCGGCGCAGCGCTGAGCGACCCGCGTCACCGATCGTGGGCCAGGCACGGACGTCTGGCCCATGACTTCGGCGATCTGGGGACCTCAGCAACGCCTGCCACCAGCGGTTCAACGGGTGTCCACCGGCGGTTGCGACCCGTGATGTCGATCTCGATATCGATCGGCGACAACTTGTGATCGCAGCCGCAGGTCGGTGCTTCGATGGCCCGTGATACCTTCCGCCGCGCTGTCGCGGCCGCCCGGCGCGGATTCACGCGTGAGGGCGCGGCGACGGCGTCAGAAGAACGAATCACGGAGACAGGAATGCTCAGTCGTCGCGCAATGATCCGCACCGGCATGGCGGGAATGGCCGGTGCCGCGGCCTCGACCTTGCAGGCGCAGGCGTCGCCCACCGCGCAAAGGTCGGCGCAGCGCGTGCTGGCGCCCACGCCGCCGATGGGCTGGAACAGCTGGAACAGCTTCGCCACCACCATCAACGAGGCGCAGGCGCGCGAGACCGCGCGCATCATGGCGGACAAGCTGCGGCCCGCCGGCTACGACATCTTCACCATCGACATCCAGTGGTACGAGCCCACGGCGTCGAGCTACACGTACAGCGAGAATCCCGAGCCCGCGATGGATGGGTACGGCCGGCTGATCCCGGCGGTGAACCGCTTTCCATCGAGCACGGGCGGCCGCGGCTTCGGGCCGCTGGCGGCGGATGTCCACGCGATGGGCTTGAAGTTCGGCATCCATCTGATGCGCGGCATTCCGCGGCTCGCGGTCAAGCGCAATCTGCCGATCCTGGGTACGTCGTACCGGGCCGCCGACATCGCCGACACGGCCAGCGTCTGCTCGTGGAATCCCGACATGTACGGCGTGGACATGCGCAAGCCGGGCGCGCAGGCGTATTACGACAGCGTCTTCGCGCTCTATGCGTCGTGGGGCGTCGACTTCATCAAGATGGACGACATGAGCCGTCCCTACGACGCGCATGCGCCCGAGATCGAAGCGGCGCATCGCGCGATCGTGCGCACGAAGCGGCCGATGGTGCTGAGCCTGTCGCCGGGCGAGACGCCGGTGATCCGCGGCGAGCACGTCCGCCAGTACGCGCAGATGTGGCGCATCTCGGACGACTTCTGGGACGACTGGAAGATGCTGGAGGCGCAGTTCACGCGGCTCGAGAACTGGAACCCGTGGCGCCGGCCGGGCGCCTGGCCGGATCCCGACATGCTGCCGCTGGGGCGCCTGGCGCTGGGCGAGCGGGATACGAAGTTCACCGCCGATGAGCAGCGCACGCTGATGACGTTGTGGGCGATCACGCGGTCGCCGCTGATCATGGGCGGGGACTTGCGCCACCTCGACGAAGCGACGCTGCAGCTGCTCACCAATCCGGAGGTGCTGGCCGTGGACCAGGCGAGCTCGGACAACCGGCCGCATTTCGTCGAGGACGGCGTGCGGATCTGGTCGGCGCGGCCGGCGGATGGGAAGGGGCGTTACGTGGCGCTTTTCAATCCCGGTGACAAGGCGCGAGAGGTTGGCGTCGCGTTGCGGGAGCTAGCGCTGGAAGGCGCGCAGCCGGTGCGTGACCTGTGGGCGCGACGCCCGCTGGGCGAGGCGTCAGGGCGGTTCGCGCAGACCTTGCCGGCGCATGGGGCGGGGCTTTATCGGATCGGGTAGGGTCCCTGAACATGACGAACGCATCCGCCGATTCGGGCGCGCAGTTGTGAAAAGAACCCCAGACGTTTCCGTCTGGGGTGAATGAGTTGCGTGCGACGGGTGTCGCACGACAACCCCTGGAACCGTCAACGCGCCTGCTTGACCTTGATCACGACCTTGCCCTTGGCTCGGCCCGACTTGACGTACTCGAGCGCTTCGTTGGTCGACTCGAACGGGAAGACCCGATCGATCACCGGCCGGATCGCGCCGGCGTCGATGAGCCGCGTGATCTCCTGCAACTGGCCGCCGTCTGCCTTCATGAAGAGGAAGGAGAACCGCTTGCCTTGGCTGGTCGCCTTGCGGCGGATGCCCGAGCTCAGCAGACGCATGATCAGCCGCACGAAGCCGGGGGCCCCGATCGTCTTGCCGAACTCGGGATCGGGTGGACCGGAGATCGAGATCACCTGTCCGCCGCGCTTGAGCACGCCAATGGACTTCTTGAGCGTGTCGCCATCCTGGCTGTTGAGCACGACGTCGTAGTCACGCAGGATGCCGTCGAAGTCCTGCTGCTTGTAGTCGATGACCACGTCGGCGCCCAGCCCCTTCACGAGGGCGACGTTGCTCGGGCCGGTCGTGGTCGCGACCGTCGCTCCGAGATGCTTGGCCAGTTGGATCGCGAAGGTGCCCACACCGCCTGATCCCGCCTGGATGAAGACCTTCTGCCCGCGCTTCAAGCCAGCCCGTTCGACGAGCGCCTGCCAGGCCGTCAATCCCACCAGCGGAATCGACGCTGCTTCTTCCATGGAGAGGTCCCTGGGCTTGAGGGCGAGAGACGTCTCCTTCACCGGCACGAATTGCGCGAAGGTGCCGATCCTGAAGTCGTCCACGCGCGCGTAGACCTCGTCGCCAGGCTTGAAGAGCCGGACATGCGGTCCCGTCTTGATCACCACGCCCGCGACGTCATGTCCGAGCACCAGCGGCAGGCGATAGGGCAGGATCAACTTGAACTCGCCATCCCGGATCTTGGAGTCCAGCACGTTCACGCTGGCCGCATGGACCTCGATCAAGACCTCGTCGTCCCGCAGCGCGGGCTGCGGCATCTCGGTCGGTACGAGCGCGCTGCGCTTTCCATAGCGCTCGAGGACAAAAGCTTTCATGGTTTTCCTTATGCGTGGCGAAACGAGCGATCAGGCGCTCATCTGGCGAGGAACGCCAGGGCCTTGGCCACGAAGTCGTCGTGGTACTGAAAAATTCCGCCGTGGCCCGCATCGGGGTAGATGGTCAGTTCGCTGTTGGGCAGACGCTTGGCCAGGTCGTACGTGTTGATCGTCGGCACCATCCGGTCGTCGTCGCCGTTGGCCACAAGGGCCGGTTGCCTGACCAGCGACAGGTCTGCAGCAGGCTTCTTCCCCCACGCGCTGAGGGCCTGCAATTGCGCGACGTACGCACCCGCGGCGATCC
Source organism: Mitsuaria sp. TWR114 (assembly GCF_007997345.1). Lineage (NCBI taxonomy): Bacteria > Pseudomonadati > Pseudomonadota > Betaproteobacteria > Burkholderiales > Sphaerotilaceae > Roseateles > Mitsuaria sp. TWR114. The sequence goes on along the minus strand of NZ_VOSR01000148.1, from coordinate 16,304 downwards.
CCTTGTCACGGTTCTCGGTGCGCTCCTGCAGACGCGCCAGGAAGGCCTTGCCCGCCTCGATGCCCTTCGGCGTGCGGGTGAAGAAGAGGTACTGCTTCGGATCCTGACCCGTGAGGGTCGCCCGCAGGAGGTCGTAATTCGCTACGCCGGCCACCTCGCTGATGCCGGGACCGCCCGCCGGACCAGTGCCCGTCAGGATCAGCTTGCGGACGAGCCGCGGCTCCTTCAGCGCGATCTCCTGGGCGATCATCCCGCCCATCGAGAACCCGAAGAGGTCGACCTGCTTGAAGCCCTTGGCCTTGATGAAGCTGATCGCATCGTCCGCCATCTGCTCGATGGTGTTGGCCGGCGAGCCGGTGCTGGCACCCACCCCGCGGTTGTCGAACGCGACCACGTGATGCTTCGCGGCGATGCCGTCCACCACGCGGGGATCCCAGTTGTCGAGCACGGCGGCCAGGTGGGCAAGGAAGACGACCGGCGTGCCGCCGTTCTGCTGGCCGAGCTCGCGGTAGGCGAAGTCCACGCCATCCGCGGAGACGACCTGCGTCGGCACGTTCTGCCAGGTTGTCTTCTGAGACATGGCGCCGGTGGAGGCGCGCTCGCGGCTGAGGAAGGTCTGTCGACCGAGGCGCACGCCGTCAGCAGCACAGCGGAAAGCGCAAGGAGGCCTAGTCTGATTCTCGAGCGGGTGAACATGGTGTCTCCGGAGGAGGGGTGTGGGGGGCGGTGAAACGACTGACCTCAATGATGATGTTCGTCATCCAAAAAGTCAATGCTTTGATTATGGTCGGCATCTATTTATAGTTGCGGCCATTCACGCATCCACGCACGAGCGAGCCATGAAGGTCACCAAAGCGCAAGCGCAAGCCAATCGGGAGCATGTGGTCCGCACCGCCTCCACGCTGTTTCGGGAGAGGGGTTACGACGGGGTCGGCGTTGTCGACTTGATGGCTGCGGCGGGCTTCACGCATGGCGGCTTCTACAAGCAGTTCCAATCCAAGGCCGAATTGATGGCGGAGTCGGCCGCCTGCGGCATCGCGCAGACCGTGGAGCTGTCGGAAGGGATGTCGGCGGCGGCCTTCGTCAAGGCCTACGTATCGCGCGAGCATCGGGACGATCGAGCGCAGGGATGCACCATGGCCGCGCTTGGCGGCGATGCGGCGCGTCAGTCCGATGCGGTGCGAGCCGCGTTTGCCGACGGCATTGAAGGCATCCTGGCGGCGCTGAACCGCGACGGCACCACGCTCGAATCAGCGGATGCCAAGCAGGCCCGCGCAAAAGGGCTTGATCTGCTGGCGCACGTCGTGGGCGCGATCGTCATGTCACGCGCCTGTCCGGACGAATCGCCGTTGGCGGATGAGATCCTGACCGCTTGCCGGAAGGAAATTCTGGCGTTGCTCGCTCCGCCATCGCGCGTGCCGGCGGCTCGACGCAAGCGGGCTGAACGCGAGTAGCTGATCGGCCGGCGCGTGACTTGTGGACTCGCAAGTCTGGACCTCCTGCGGGAGGTCGCTGCTGGGCATCAATGGCGCTCGAAGGCGCCGAGGTCGGGCGCGGTCCCCTTGTAGGGCAGGCCGACGTCCGTGCCCTTGTTGATCAAGGTGCTGTGCGACGTCAGATGCAGATGATTCAGCCGCGGCAGGCTGCCGTCAGCTTGTCGCGGCGCATCCCATCCCGTGGTGGAGACATCTTCGAACTGGGCATCCGACATGATCTCGCGCAGATTCCAGGAGTTGTGGGCGTCATTGGCGCCCGACACATTCGACACCAAGGTCCCCGTATAGGCGATGTTGTTGCGCAGGTTCCCGAGATTGATCGCCGCGCCGCTCGCATCGATCCCCAGCATATTGAAGTCGGCGTAGTTGCCGTAACTCGTGTTGTTGAAGAAGTCGTTGGCCACCGGATGGTGGTTGGCGTAGAAACCCGAAGCCCGATTGTTGAAGGCGACAGAGAAGCGGACCGTGTGCTTCACCGCGTTGGGTACATAGACGCCTCCATATCCGCCGGCCTTGAAACCATTGCCATTGCCGTACCGGGCCGGCTTCATGGTATCTGGCACGTAGCCCTGCAGCCAAGCCCAGGAGTTCTCGATCGTCACCGAGGAGTAGGCGTTGATGAGGTCGAAACCATCATCCGAATTCAACCAGGCGCGGCAGCCTCGAAAGATATTCCCGGGATGATTGGCGGAAATGTGGGCGCCAAAGCCGTCCGCGCTTTGACCCGCCCCATTGGAGGTGAGGGGGTCGTAGTTGTGATGCGAGTCGGTATTCAGGACGAGGTTGTCGCCGCCATCCTTGATGAAGAGGCCCGGGCCCATGTTGTGATGGATGTCGAGCCGCTCGAAGATGTTGTGGCTGCCGTGGATCCAGATCCCCCAGGACTCGTGGTTCAGGTTGTTGTTCTGCCGGACATGCGTGACTTCGATCCCTTTCAGATGAACCCAATCGGCCGTCACGTTGAAACCCTTAACCCGGCAGTTGTCCCGAATGCCTTCGAAATCGAAAACCGGGGTTTCGCCGGGATAAGCCCAGTAGCGGATCGGCTGCTGCGGGGCGCCACTCTTCTTGAGATCGATCCCGCTCACAGTGTCGTAGGCGTCCTGGCACGAAGTGGTGCCCTTGTGATAGGCATAGGTGCCGCCACGAAAATACACGGTGTCCCCGGGTTGCGCCCTGATCTGCGCGTACGCCATCGAAGCCCATGGCGCATCGCGAGATCCCGCCGCAGTATCGCTTCCATCTGGCGCGACATAGTAGGTTTCTCCAAAAGCGGCGACCGTGGCAGTACTCAGCGCAAGCACTGCGAAGATTCTTTTGTGTTTCATGTCGACAGATCAATGCGGAGCACCCATTAAACAGGAGTCCACGCCGGTGGTCGTCACCGCAGCGTGACGATCCGGAGAAGATCCATGTATCTGTCTGTGAATTGCCATCCGCCCGCCATTTGCACGGTGGATGAGAAAGAAGACACGCACGTCGATATTTCGCGAGGAGTCTGCGCAGACTCGCCGCCATGACTGTCACGGCAGCCTGTCCTTGATGATCTGTCCGCCGACCTCCTTGGCGAACTGGCTGCCAGCCTCCTTCGCCGCCGCCTTGCCGGCTTCGCGCCGATCGGAACCGGTCGTAGATCGGGCGGCACCGCCCAGCGGGTGTGCGGACGGCTGTTGTCCGTCGCGTTCTGCCGATCATGGCGGCACCGACCGCCGCACCGAAGGTCTGACGGAAAGACAAGCCGCACCCCGCCGCGCCGGTCCTCGATCATCAGTCGCCCCGGCGCGACGCCCGTTGGGCGAGGCCTCAGGACGGTTCGCGCGGACCTTGCCGGCGCATGAGGCGGGGCTTTGTCGGATTGGGTAGTCCGTCGACAACGGACAGCGAGGCCGAGTAGCGAGTCTGCCGTCTCAGGACGCCGCGTAGAGCATCAGCCCGCGCTTGAGCAGCACGGGTTCGACTCGAGCGAAGCCGGCGTCCTGAAGCGCGACGCGTTGCTCTTCGACGGTCATGTAGAGCTGATCGTTCTTCATCCCGCCGGGGCCGGCGAAGTGATCGCAGACGAGGTAACGCCCCTGCGGCGCCAGCAGCCCTCGAACCTGCTCGTGAAGCGGGCGAGCGTGGCGCTTGTGGCGCAGCTCATGGACTGCCTGGTTCGTGACCACGTGGTCAAAAGGCCCGAGGCCCTCCATCCATGCGGGGTCGCGGAAGCTCTTCTCGATGAAGCGGATGCGGGCACTCGCCGCGCCGACCCGCTCCGCTGCAAGTTCATGCATGGCCGGCGAGAAGTCGAGCGCCGTGTAGGCGATGTGCGGGAGCGCATCGAGCAGGTACTTGGCGAGGAAGCCCGGGCCGGAGCCGAGCTCCAGCACCCGGAGCGCAGCGCCGGCGGCGAGCTGCGCGGCGAACTCCGCGAAGAATTCCGTCCGCCACGGGCGTTTCACCATCGCTTCATCGGCCCACTCGCGGGCGTCGGCCATCTGTCTCAGGTCGATGGGGCTGGGGACGTCGGGGACGGACATGCGAGGTGATTGTTGAAGTGTCGGGCCGGGGGGACTCTAAGCGAATGGGTGTGTGGTTCTGCATCGAAGCAGTTTTCGGATCAGCAGCAGGCTAGAGAGGACAGCGGGCATCTTTGCCCGGCATTCCTACGCGTCGATCGGCTCATACGCCACCACGCTCAGCCCAATCGTTCCTCGATACCCCATGTCCGCTAGTCCCGAGACCTTCGCCACGGCGACTCGTACAGATGCTGCTTCTTCCGTTTCAGCGGGCATCGGCGCGTGCCAGAACGACTTGGCGCCGTAGCCGCCGCTGCCATTCAGCAGCGCCAGCGATCGCAATCCGGGCGTGACCAGGGACACCCGGCACACCAGCGAGCGACCGACCGCAACCGAATGCGACTCGACGGCAGCGAAGTCGGACAGCACAAATTTCTGCTGCTTCGCCGAGAGACCGAATCGTGGCAGACGCTCGATCAATACGAGATTGCGAGCCCGATCGATGGTCGTGACGAATGCGCGCGCCTGGACGAAGTTCACAAGCACTGCGAACAACATCATCAAAGGAAACAACAGGAGCAAGAGCGCCTTCGGACTGGTGTCGTAGAACGTGAACTTCCAGAACATCCAGCTCAAGCCGGTCGCGAACACGAACAACCACAACCACATCGTCGTCGTCGCGGGGCGGATAACGACGGTGGTGTCGGTGACCTGTAGGGAACGAGGCATACAAAGGAGAAAAACGGTACGACGGATCGCAGCCGAAGCGATCGACCTCGACATTCTTGACTCTCAAGCGTCGGCTGGTTTGCATTTCAGCACGAGCTGCGCTTCAAGACATTTGGCACGTCCGCTCCCCAACCTTGAGCAGACTTCCCTCGTTGCCGTGACCGCAGCAAGTCGGTCGGAGCGCCCTTATATTCCCGCGCATGCACCAACTGCCCCACCTGCGGCCAGGGACGCTGGAAGACGCCACGACCATTGCAGCGCTGGCCATTCAGGTCTTTCTCGACACGTACGCGACGCAAGGCATTCGCCCCGATCTCGCCCGTGAGGTCTTCCGCGAATACTCGTCCGAAGCCTTTCAGGAGCGGATCAATCGCCCGGGCTGTCATTTCGTGCTTGCGGAGATCGATACGGCGCTCATCGGATTCGCGGAGGTCGATGCCTTCGCTACGCCATGCCCCGGCACCACGAGCGCCGGCGCCGAGCTGGTCCGTCTGTACGTGCAGCCGGCCTTCCAGCGTGTGAAGGTGGGACAGCGTCTGCTGGCCGCGGCGGAGGACGTCGCCAGGTCCACGGGTTTGCCCGCGCTGTGGTTGACAGCGTGGGACGGCAATCAACGCGCACGCGACTTCTACGCCGCGCGCGGCTACGCCGACATCGGCGAGACGGTCCACGTGATCGAAGGTCGGAGTTACGGCAACCGAGTGTTCCGCCGCGCGATCTGACGGCGGCGGCACGACGTAAGGTCGCCCGGCCGTCTGTTGGGCTGTGGAGAACTGCGGCTTCAGGCTGATCTGAGTCGTTCGTGGTCTAAGGCCTGAGGGGCAGCTGCTCCCCATAGCAGTCACAGGACTCCACTGTCCCGACGGGCGCCTTCATCCTCGGAACCGGCCGCTCGACTGTGGCGTCCGCCGCATGCCGACTTGAACGACCGCTTCTGTGCGACGCGACTGGCTCATGCCGACCCGATGCTGCCGCTCAGCTCGCGACCGTGAGCTACGGCAGAAGGCTGATGTCAGTCGGCCGTGCCCAACTCGTGGAACGTCGGCATCGGCCATCACCGGTCATTCGATGGCCTTCCCGGCACGTGGCCGGTTCACCGCTACTACCGGATACCGGACAGAGCTTCCGCCAGCCAGCATCTTTCATGCTCAGGCCTGAGCGACAAAGCCCTGAGTGGTGATCGCGTTGGCGTAGAAGGGCGCAATCTCGGAGAGGAACGCCGTCTGCTGCTCACGAGTAAATGCCGCCGACGCGTCGTAGATGACGTTGGTGTGGTAGCCCAGGTCATGCGCGTTTCGCATCGAAGATTCAACGCACTGCCTCAGCGCAAAGCCTGCGAGGTAGATGTCGAAGATGCGGTTGTTGCGAAGGTAGCTGTCCAGTGTGGTCGAAGCAAACACGCTGCTGCCGCCCGTTCGCTCGCGGATCACGTACTCGCCGTCCTGGGGCTCGAAGCCGGGAAAGAAGTCGGCCTGCGCACCGAGGAACGAGCCGTAGTCGCGCATCATCTTGCGCAGACCGTATTTCCCTTCGCCCAGCACCTTGAAGTGCGGCTCGAACTTGAGCGACGCATGAATGACCTCCATGCCTCTCTGGCGGGCCGCTGCGAGCGCGATCTTCGAGTTGGCGACGGCCTTGTCGAACTGCTCGCGGTCTTGGAACTGCCCGTTGATGCCGCCGGTCGGCGCCAACCAATCGTTGACGTACTCGATCAGGATCAGCGCGCTCTTGGACGATTGATTGCTCATGGTTTTGACTCCTTGGAGTGCGATTGGGTTGCATGAAATGGGGGTCAACCCGCCGCCAACAGGGCGCTTTGCTGGCGGAGATGCGCCAGGAAGCGGGAGGCGTAGTCCTCGGCAACGGCATGCCTCACGCTGGCTCGTGAGGCCAGCGCCTCTCGCCAGGCCGAGATGCGCGGCAGGCCATCGAAGACTTGCTGCGCCGCCGACGGGGCGATCAGCTCGAAGTAGCGAAAGAGCGGTGCGTAGACCGCATCGACCATGCCGAACGCCTCGCCGGCGAAGTACGGGCCTGCGGCGAGTTCCGCCTCCAGCTTGGCCAGGCGCTCGCGGAAGCTGGCGCGCTTTGCGTCGGCAGCCTGCGAGTCACGCGCATGGAGGAACTGCCAGCCTTCGGCGAAGGTCTGTGTGGCGAACTCGATCCAGGCGCGGTGCCGGGCGCGGGTTAGCGCGTCGTGGGGGTACATCGGCGCGCCGCCCTGTGTCTCGTCCAGGTACTCGCAGATCACGACGCTCTCGAAGAGCACTGCGTCTTCGGCATTGGCCTGGGGCACCTTGAGCACGGGTACCTTGCCGGTGGGCGACAGCGCGAGGAACCAATCGGGCTTGGCCGACAGGTCGACATTGACGCGTTCGAAGGCAACGCCCTTCTCCAGAAGGACGATTGCGGCGCGCTGCACGAACGGGCAGAGCGGGTGGCTGATGAGGGTGAGCATCATGAGGGGCATCTGTGTTGGCAGGGCTCAGGAAGGCGCCTTCGACTCGCCCGAGTCGCCAGGCGCCTTCGGCGCGCGGAACCTGGTGCGCTCAGCGATTGAGCAGGCGGCCGCGTCGACCACGATTTCCGTGCCGATCGACCAGCGGGATTCATCGGAGGCCAGGTACAGCACGGCCTTGGCCACTTCTTCAGCCGTGCCGAAGCGGCCCAGCGGGATGGTGGCCGCGATGTCCTTGTTCACCTGTTCGCGATAGGCCTCGGGGATGCCCAGCTTGTCGTACAGCGGCGTGTCGATGGGCCCCGGGCTGACCGCGTTGATGCGAACCCCGCGGCCGAGCAGCTCGGTCGACAGCGTCTTCGACATGTTCAGCACCGCTGCCTTGGTGGCGGCGTAAACGGAAGAGCGGTCCGAGCCGACGTGCGCGCTGACAGACGTGTTCAGGACGACCGAGGCCGAGGAGGCGAACACCGGCAGCAGCGACTGGATCAGGAAGTACGGGCCCTTGACGTTGACGTCGAACGAGCGGTCGAACATCTCTTCCGTCCAGTCCTCGATCGGCAGCCAGACCGAGATGCCCGCATTGAGGAAGGCCACGTCCAGCTGGCCATAGTGGTCCTTGACGGCCTGTGCCAGGGCCTTCTGCGCAGCCACGCTGGCCGAGTCGGCGCGCAGCACCAGCACCTCAGGCCCGAGTTCGGCCTGGGCCCTGGCGATGGAATCCGGGTTGACGCCGGTGACGATGACGCGGGCGCCTTCGGTCAGAAACTGCTTGGCAGTTTCCAGGCCGATGCCGCTGGTGCCGCCGGTGATGAGGGTACGTTTGCCTTGCAAGCGTGACATGAGGTTCTCCTGTAGACGGCCACCCACCGTGGCCGATGGGGAGAATGTGCATCCATGCCTCCAATTCGATAAGATGACTAAATCGAATACCGTCCATGCACTCAGAGCATGAATTGGAGGGGCGCTTGGACCGATTTCTGCTGATGACCTGCTTCGCGCGCGCCGTGGAGACGGGGAGCTTCACGGCCGCAGCCCGTGACTTGGGCCTGGGGCAGCCGAACGTGAGCCGCTACGTCGCATCGCTGGAGGACCACCTGCAGACCCGGCTGCTGCACCGGTCGACGCGCAAGCTCTCCCTCACGCCGGAGGGGGAGCGCTACTACGCGGACGTCCGGCGGATTCTTGATGCGGTGGACGAGTCCGAATCGTCATTCCGCAGCAACGTCGATCCGTCAGGACTGTTGCGGGTGGCCTGCCCCACCGCGCTGGCCCATGCCTTCGTGCTGCCGCACGTTCCGACCTTTCTGGAGCGCTATCCGAAGCTGACGCTGGACCTGCAAATCAATGACCGCTATGTCAACCTCGTCGACGAGGGGACGGAACTGGCCATTCGCATTGGCCAGTTGGAGGACAGTGCCCTGCGGGCCCGACGCATCGGGTCTTACGAGCGGGTGTTCGTGGCGAGTGAGAGCTACCTGGCGCGGCGCGGCGTGCCGCAAACGCCCGACGACCTCCGGGACCACGACTGCGTCATCTACACGCTGCTCTCGTCGGGGGCCACCTGGCGCTTTCGGGACGCCGATATCCCCGTTTCCGGCAGGCTCCGGGTGAACTCGCCAGAAGCGGTCAGCGCGGCGGTCATTGCGGGTCTGGGGGTCGGCCATGGTCCGGCGTGGCTCTTTGACGAAGGGCTGAGGAGCGGGCGCTTGAAGTTCATCTTGACCGGCTACTCAGCGTCGGCCGTCCCTGTCCAGATCGTCTACGTCGCAAATCGACTGCTGCCGACGCGAGCCACGGTGTTCATGGACTTCATTGCCGATGTGTTCTCGCGGACGCCTGCCTTTGGCGGCACCGCCAAGCCGGTCGGCAACATTCAAGAATGACTGCCATCCACGGATGGTTTGGCCTCAATCGCGCGACACCGCGTCGGCGCAGAGGCGGTGTCGCGCGTCTGCAGATGTGGAGCGCCATTCAACCAGTGATTCGCTCACAGTTTGCAGAACTTCTCCCAAGCAAAGACACTGGCTGTCCAACTTCTCGGGGTCAGTTCATTGCGTTGGTGGACACCATCCTGACCGCCTCAGCGCGCCGGTTCAAGGTGAGTTTGCCGGACGCATACGGCTCAGATTCGAAGCGCAACGGCTCGCTTTGAGGCATTGCGCGCGCAAGCGACAGCTTTTTCCCTTCGTACTCTCCACCTCGAAGGTCGGCCCTGGGTCAATCTGAGGCGGTCGCAGGCGTCAAGAGCGGTCGCTCGGACGGCATGAGTGCAGCCAGCAGCATCGAACGGCCGCTCTTGCCGTCAGGCCAGTTGGCCGGAGGCTGATCCGGCTGGCACCCGTAAGGCCGGTATGCGCTGATGTCCGGTCACGCGATGCCCAACGGCGACCGACCGCGAACGCTGCTAACCTGCCACCCACTCCAACGGAGCCTTTCTCAAAGCCTTCTCGGTATTGGACGCGCGCTCCACTTCAATGCCAGGGTGCATGCGCAGCACCTGACTGAATGACGGATAGACAAGCCGCCCCTCGCCGCGCCGCTCCTCAATCAGTCACTCGCCCCCTCTGCCGGCCGTGACCGCTGCGCCAGCAGGCGCTTTCTCACCGCATAAATGTTGTTCCGCAGCGCGTAAAGCTCTTCCGCATACGACAGCGGCACCGCGATGCGGTGCGTGACGCGGTCCAGCTCATCCAACTCATCGAGCAAAGCCTCCCGCTCGCCCGTGCCGGTTTCCAGCTTCGCCTCCACCTCGCGCAGTCGCGCATACCAGCGGAACACCCGCGAGCGCACGCGGAAGGTGTACAGCGGCGGCACCACGCGCGACAGCGGCAGCATCAGCACCAGCAGGCCGCCGACCACCAGCCACATGCGTTCCAGCAGATTGCCGGCCCAGAAGGGCAGGTAGCGCGCCCACGCCGGCGGCGTGCCGTTGATCGCGCGGTCGCCCTCGGCGCTGACGGGCAGCTCGCTGGTGCGGGTGTTGGGGAAGTCGCGCGCGCCGTTGAACCAGCCCGCCCCGCTGTGCTGCCCCAGCGCCGCCTGCGCGAACAGCTGGCGCAGCGCCGGGTGCGTCTGCTCGCGCGCCAGCAGCGCGGTGGTGGTGGCTAGCAGCGGCACGTCGTGCGGCGGCAGATCGGCCGCCAGGTCCACGACGCCGCGCGGCAGCGTCACGGTGGACAGGAAGGGCAGGTGGCGCGAATAGGCTTCGTTCTGCTCGAAGGCCATCAGCCCGATGGCCGGGTCGCGCAGCAGCGCGCGGATGAGCCCCGCCTGCGGCGCCGAGATCAGCACCGCAGCGTCCAGCCGGCCCTCGCGCAGCGCCGCGCCGGCGGCGTCGGGCGCGAGATTGGACAGCCTCAGATCGGCCGGTGTCATCTGATTCAGCGCCAGCAGCTTCTCGACGATCTGCGGCACGCCGCTGCCGTCCTGGTCCACATTGACGCGCAGGCCGCGCAGCTGGGTCAGGCGCTGCAATTCGCCGCCGGGCTGGCGGCGCGCGATGCCGAGATCACGGCGATAGAAGACCCAGATCGGCTCGTAGAACAGACTGCCCAGCGAGACGATGCCGGCCTCGGTATCGGCCGCCGGATCGGCCATGCCGCCGCGGACGAAGCCCACGTCGGCCGTGCCCGCGCGCAGGTGAGCCAGGTCGTCCTGCGCGCCTTCGCTGGCGATCAGCTCCACCTGGATGCGCTCGCGCGCCAGCGCCTTCGCATAACCCTCGCCGAAACCGGCGTAGGCGCTACCGGCCGGGCCGGTGGCCAGCCGCACTTGGCGCGGCGGCTGCGGGTCCAGCCACCAGTAGGCCGCGATCAGCAACCCGCCGCCGAGCAGCAGCAGCGGCCCCATCGAGACCATCATGTCGCGCAGCGTCTGCAGCATCAGGCGCAGGCTGCGGGTGGCATGCCATTGCTGGATCGGGGTCATGTCTTCGCCGGTGGAGGAACGGCTGATCGTAGTCCAGGCGTGCTGGCAAGACTCAATGGGAAGCCGGGCGAGTCCATGCCTGGACGTCGCCATGAGGAGACGGAAATTCTCGAGCCCCGTTTTGCGTCGCGAATGACACGACCAGCAGGATCAGGCCGATCGCGGCCGGCAGTGCGTCCTTCGGCTTGCCGGCACCGGCATGCGCGATCGCCGCCAGCAGCAGATGAAAGAACATGCCGGCATAGGCCAGGTCGCTCAATGGCGTGTTGATGCGCGACAGGACGGCCACGACCGCCAGCACCTTCAGCACGATGAGCAGCGGCACGAGGTAGCCGGGATAACCGAGCGCGGACAGCTGGGTCCTCACCCAGGCGGTCTTGAGCAGGTAGAGCGTCGCGGAGCTGAGGTAGAGCGCGGACAACAGCGCGGTGCTGATCCAGTAAACGGTGGATGCGGTCAAAAGCTTCTCCAGGGTGAATCGGGAGCCGGGAGAATGTCGGCCAGCCATCAAGCGCGCAAGTAGGATGAATTCGTCGGGGCCAGTATGGAAATGCAGACCAATGACCGCAGCGGCGTCAACATGCACGAGGAGATGCGGCGCGCATTCGCGCTGCTCTCGGGCAAATGGAAACTGGAGATCATGTGGCTGCTCAACCAGCGCATGCACCGCTTCGGCGAGCTGCGCAAGGCCATCCCCGGCATCACGCAGCACATGCTGACCGCTCAACTGCGAGAGCTTGAAGCGGACGGGCTGGTCTCCCGGATCGTTCATGCCGAGGTGCCGCCCCGCGTCGAATACGAGATCACGCCGAAGGCGCGCGGGTTGGGTCCGATGATGGCGGCCTTGCAGGCCTGGTGGGCGGAGTACGGCGACAGCGTGCCGGTCAAGGGGCCGCCGCGAGGCCGCCCGGCAAGGCCCGGACCCGCGGCGCCGTGAGACCGGAGCCGATCAGAACCGGTAGCCCGCGCCCACGCCCACCAGCAGCGGATCGATCTTGAACTTGCCCACCGACGCGCCGGCCGAGCGGACGTCCGTCGACATCTGGATCTTCTTCACGTCGACGTTGATCGACCAGCGCTTGTCCAGCATGTAGTCGAAGCCGGCCTGCGCGGCCAGGCCGACGCTGTGCTTCTTGATGCTCGGCTGCAGCGCCGCCTGCACCGCGGGATCGAAGTTCACGCCGGAGAAGAGCGTGTAGTTCAGGCCGGCGCCGAGGTAGGGACGGAAGCTGCCTTCCGGGTTGAAGTGGTACTGCGCCAGCAGCGTCGGCGGCAGCTGCTTGACGCTGCCGATGCGCGTGCCCTCGCTGTAGAGCGTGTGACGCTGCGGCACCGTCAGCACCAGCTCGGCCGCGATGTTGCGCGTGAGGAAGTAGCTGATGTCGACTTCAGGAATCGTCTTCTGGCTCAGCGACAGGCCAAGCCCGGTGCGGTCCTTGTCGGCCGGGTCGATCTTCACGGCGCGCACGCGCAGCTGCCAGGGCGATTCCTGCGCCTGGACTGGCATCGCGGTGGCGGCCAGGAGCGCCGCGAGCGACGCGGCGGCAAGGACGGGGCGGGTCGGGAGAGCGAAAGCGCGATCGGTCATGGGAACCTTGTGTTCATGGGAGAAGCCAGGCGTCCAGACCGGACGCCGCGCCGCCGTGGCCGGTGGATGGCGGCGTGCGAAAAATTCTCCGTGGCGGGAATGAATGCAACGCTCGCCGGACGATGAACAGGACATGAACGCGGACGCAAGCGACGCTCGCGGGCTCGCGGCGCCGGCCGCGGCGTGAGCGGATGCGCTGAGCGCGAGAGCCCGGTCCGGCCCGGCCTCAGCCCGCCTGCAGCACCTGGCCGAGGATCACCATGTCCCGGCTCTTCGCGTCCGCCCACACGATGCCCGGCAGGCGTCCCCAGGCGCTGAAGCCCTGCGCGCGGAACAGCGTCAGGCTGGCCGCGTTGTCGTGCCAGATGAAGGCCATCAGGCGGTCGATGTGCCACAGCGGCGCCTCGATCCGCGCGTGGGACAGCAGGCGCCGTCCGACGCCGCAGCCGCGCCAGCCGCTGGCGATGTAGATCGCGACCTCCGCCGCCGGCATGCAGGCGGGCCGGTCGGCGAAGCCGAGCAGGCTCAGCCATCCCACGACCTCCACGCCGGCCTGCGCGACCCACAGCGGCCGGCCATTGGCGCGATGCGACGCCATCCAGTTCGCGAGGCCGTCGGCCGCAACTGCGCCAGGCAGCTGCCGAGCACCGGTCGGCCGCCGGCGCGCGCGTCGACGCCTGGCAGCGGCGTGGGCAACGGCGGCAGCGACTCGTTGTAGATCCGGGTGATGGCCGCGAGGTCGCCATCCAGCGCCGGACGGATCGCGATCGCCGTCGCGGCCACGATGGGTGGCTCGCCCGTGATCGCCGCGAGCGCCACGGTGAACGCGGTGGAGGCGGGCAGGGCATCGGTCGTCGCAGTCATGGCGGTTCGGCGCTGAAGTCTGGGATGACCGCAATCTAGGAAGGACCGGGAGCCGTCATGGCACGCATCGCGAAGCGGCGCGCCGACGCGCGAAGGGAACGAGGCCCTCCCCGCGCGGCGCTTCGCGGCCGGGCACGTCGCTTCGCCCAGGGGCACGCCGGGCGCAGGGCGATGCCTACCCTCACCAATCGATAACACGCGGCGCACCGCGCCATCCCGGCCTTACCCAGGAGCAGCCATGTCCATCGATGCGATCGATCGCCCCTCGTCCGTGCAGCGCCCATCGGCGCTCGACCTCTACAGCCAGTTCCTCAACGCGCCCATGGCGCAGCCGCAAGGGCCCGCCAGCGGTGGGTCACCCGGCCAGCAGCTGATGGCCATGCTGGTCTACAGCCTCATGGCCGCCGCCCAGCCGCAGCAAGGCGGCGGCGCCCCTGGCCCGACACCGCCGCCGGCCCCGGATCGACCGCCGGCCCGGCCGGGCCGATGGGCCCGGGTACCGCGGGCAACAACCCGCAGGCCGGCCAGCTCGCGCTGATCAACAGCATCCTCCAGCTGCTGCAGGCCTTGCTGCCGCTGCTGCAGTCGCTCGCGCAGAACGGCCTGCAGCCCACCAGCGCCGCCAATCAGCTGGCCAACCAGTTCGGCGGTGGCGGCGGGGGTGGAGGCGGCGGCTTCGGTAGCGGAGCGGGCGGCGGCGGTGGCGCGATCATCGCGCCGGCCACCAGCGTCACCGAGACGTTGTCGTAGGACAGCCCCTCGACGCTGCGCGCGACCATGTTCTTGATCGCCGGCGTTAGCGCGGTGAGGTTGGCCTGCGGCCGGTACTTCACGAACACCGACGCGCTGGAGGGCTTGGCCTCCTGGGCCATCGGGTCGTTGTTGGGCAGCACGATGTGCACCCGCGCGGTGACCACGCCGTCGATCTGGCTCAGCGTCTCGGAGAGCTCCTGCGACACGCCGTGGATGAAGCGCACGCGCTCCTCGGTCGGCGAGGAGATCAGGCCTTCCTTCTTGAACATGTCGCCCAGGCTGACGTGCTTGTCCTGCGGCAGGCCCTGCGCGCGCAGCACCGCCAGCGCGCGCACGACGTCGGCCTCGTCGACCTTGACGCTCCAGGTCTTGCCGCTGTCGGGCGTCTGCTTGCTGGCGGTGATGCCGCTTTCCAGCAACGCCGACACCATGTGGTTGGCGTCGGCCTCGGTCTGCTTGGTGTAGAGGTCGGTGTCGCAGGCCGCCAGGCACAGCGCCAGCACGGCGCCGAGCAGCAGTCGCCAGGGCCGCGGGGCGTGGTCGTTGATCGTGGAAGGCATGTCGGAACTCCCTGGGTCCGTTCATCGCGGCCGGACTGCGCCGGCCGCCGGGACACGTCACTGGTTCTTCATCAAGGTCTGCAGGCCGCTCTTGCTGCTCTGCGCGACATAGACGCCGGCGTTGAACTGCACCTGCACCATCGACAGCTGATAACTCAGCGCGATGTGGCGCGAGGCCAGTTCGCCGGGATTCATCGCTGGCGCCTCCTGCGAGAACGCGCGCACGCTGTCGAAGGTCTGGCGCAGCACGCCTTCCTGCGCCTCGATGAAATGCGAGACCGGCGAGCGCTCGCCGACCTCGGTGCCGTGCGGCGCCGGCGCGGTGGGATGCTCCATCATCAGCCGCTGGAAGCGGTCGGACAGGCCGCCGAGCGCGTCGGGCGCGGCGGCGGCGCGATCCAGGACCTGCGTCGGGGCGGCGCCGGACACGGCGCCGATGGCGGGAACAGTCATGCGGATCTCCTGCGGGTGACTTCGGATGCGCGTCGCTTCAGGCGCGCAGCAGCGGCGCGTGCGGCAGCGAGCGCGGGTCGTAGTCGGCGAAGCTGGTGGCGGCCGGGGCCTCGGGCTCGGGCTCGCCGACATTGACGTCCTTGCCCAGCAGCAGCCGCACCAGGCTGCGCGCTTCCTGCGTGGAGTCGCCCTCGATGACCTCGTTGGCGCTGACGCTCCAGGCCGGATCGCCGACGGCGAACTGGCAGAAGGCCATCAGCGCGCGGCCCAGGCTCCAGTTGCGCGTGTTGGCGTCGAGGTTGTTGAGCGTGCGGATCGCGTCGTGCCAGTGGCCGCGGCTGATCGCGATCCAGGCCTCGAAGGTGTCGAGCTCGGTCAGGTGGGGGCGCAGCTGGCGCACCGCCACCAGCACCGTCTCGGCGTCCTCGGTGCGCTTGTGCGTGATGCCGAGGCTGACGATCTCGATGAGGGCGCGGACGAAGGGTTTGCGATGAAAGGTCGGATCCATCTGTGTGCTCCTGGGGAAGTGCCTGTCCTGAACGGACGCGTGTCCGCTCGGGACAGGCACGTCGCGTGCGAGGACGCGGCGTGCCTGGCGGGGGCCGCGAACGGCCCCCGCGCATGGACATCAGAACAACATGCCGGTGGTGCGGCCGTTGAAGATGTTGAACAGGTTCACGCCCTGGGTCAGCTCGCTCTGCGACAGGTTGGGACCGCCGTAGGTCTGGGCCCAGTTCAGCGCATCCACCTGGGTGAACGGCTGGTTCAGGCTGGTGAACGGCTGCTGCGCGAAGGACGCGTTGTACGGCGAGGCCACGCCACCGGCGTAGGGCTGCTGGAAAGCGGTGAACGGCTGCTGCGCGTACGACTGCGTGTAGGGCGAGGCGTACGGCGAGGCCGCGAACGGCTGCTGCCCGAAGGGCTGCTGGTAGGCGGGGATGCCGCCGCCGAGGCCACCCAGGCCGCCGCCGAGGC
>NZ_VOSR01000147.1:0-2788 GCF_007997345.1 Mitsuaria sp. TWR114 | reverse complement strand
CCGTCTGAGCCGTCTGAGCGCCTGGAAGCGCGTCAGTGCGCCGGCGCGGTGGCCCGCAACAGCCGTAGGTCGTAGATCCCGCCGGCGATCGAGCCGGGCTCCGCAACCAATCGCACCCGCACGGCGCCGTCCGCCGCTCGCGGCCAGTCCTCGGGCAACGGGAAATCGCGGCTGTAGATCTCCGCGCCCGGAGCCCGGTCGGTGGCCTCGTCCGCGCGCAGCGTCAGATCCGCCAGCCGCCGGTCGTTGACCCAGACCGAGAACCGGCGGCCGTCATCCAGCGCCGAGAAGGCCAGCCGCAGCAGCCGGCCCTCGCGCTTGGGATCGTTCAGGCGATAGCTGAACCATGCGGTCGCATGGCGCCAGCGGTGGCCCTTGTTGAGGCCGGTCTCGATGCCCTCGCCAGCGAAGCCGTGATCGCTCTCGGGCTGCTGCTCGCCGGGCGCGACCGCATCGACGGTGCGGGCCTGCAACGCCAGCCGTTCGCGCTCTTCCAGGGCCAGTCGCTCGCGGCGCGCCTTCGCCTCGGCCGGCGTGCTGCAGGGCCAGTACAGGACATAACGCGAGTCGTGCACGCGGAAGAAGGGCTCGAGCACAAGGTCCGGCATCGGCGCGCCATCCGGTCCCTGCAGCAGCGAGCCGGCGCTGAAGCTCAGCCCGTTCAGCGGTGCCGTCACGTCGGTCGCGAAGGCGCTCATCCGCAGCGGCGAGTTCACCGAGTTGGAGAAGCGAACGCTCCCCGGCGCGGCCGAGAGGTAATGGTGGTCGCTCGACCAGGTCAGATCGCCCTCCTGCGCGGCGCCGCCCTGGGCCAGCGGCTGGCGCGCGATCGGATTGGCGCCGGTCTCGTCCTGGATCACCTGGCCCACCGGCACGACGCCGCCCTCGGTGCCGCCGAAGAAGCGCCAGTGCGCGACGGTCGACGCCACCACCGGGTAGTCGCTCGGGTCCGCCGCCGCCTTCTTGACGCTGGGCGCCGGCTCGGTGAAGTGGGTCAGCAGGGCCGCCTTGGCGCGCTCGTTGATGGGCGCGTTGCCGGCCGCCGGTTGGGCAAAGTTGGGGTTGAAGCGCGCGAAGCGCTTCTTGAAGTCGATGCTGATCTCGAACTGGTGGTTCGCGTCGGAGAGCACCGCCACGTCGAACTCGTTGAGCGTGTCGGTCGGCTTCTGCGTGACCCAGGGCGAGAACGACATCACCTTGATCTTGTTGTTGGTCAGGTCGAATTCGTACAGGCGCATGAGGCCGTTGCCGCCCATGTAGGCCATCTGGTAGTCGACCACCATCTCCTCGACCGCGTTGCCGAAGTCATTGGTCTTCGTCAGGTGGGCGCCGCCGTGGTAATGCCCGTTCAGGGTCATGAAGATCTGGTCGTTGTCGCGGATCAGCTTGTCCCACAGCATCAGCCCGTAGGGGACCTCGAGCGGGCTCACGCCGTCGGCCGCGATGTTGAGCAGCTGGTGGGTGGCGAGGATGGTCGGCAGCGTCGGGTGCTTGGCGAGCACGCCGCGCGCCCAGGCGATCGCGGCGTCGGACGCGCGCCAGGACATCGACAGCACCATGAAGGCGTTGCCGTCGACGTTGACGACGTGGTACTCGTGGAAGCCCGACGGGTCGCGCCCGCCGAAGGTGGACTGCTGCTGCGCCCGCGTGGTCGGGAAGGCCTGCAGGTAGGGCTCCTTGGCGAGGTTGCGCTGCGCATCGGTGTTGGCCGACTGGCTGCTCGCATCGACATAGTCCACGTCGGAGATCACGTCGTGGTTGCCGGCCAGGATGGAGTACGGCATCTTGGCCGACTCCAGCACCTTCATCGCCGAATCGGCGACCTGCCACTGCAGTGGCTTGCCCTGCTGGTCGACGACGTCGCCGAGGTGGATGGTGAACGGGATGCGCAGCGCCGCGGCGTTGTCGGCGATCCACTTCGTCTGCGCCACATACGGCGTCGAGCCGTACTTGCGCTGGAACTGCAGGTTCTCGTCGGTGGTGGCGTAGCGCGAATAGAACTGCGTGTCCGGCAGCACGGCCAGCGCGAAGCTCGAGACCTGGGCCGGCGTTCCCGCCGGGGTGCCGCCGCCGGCATCGGGGCCGCTGCCGCCGTCGTTGTTGTCGCCGCCGCCGCAGGCGGTGAGAAGGCTAGCGCCGCCCAGGGACAGGCCCAGGCCCGCGCGCAGCAGCAGTCGGCGCTGGCGGTCGGGAAGGCCCTCGAGTTGACGCAGCGAGGAGAGGGGCAGCGACGAGGCGCTCGGATGCTTTGACGACATGGGCGGTGGTCCAACAACGAAGAACAACAACCCCGTCACCTTGCCTGCCGGTCATGTCATCGGTGTGGCGGAGTTATCACCACGGCGTTCAGGCAGTCGCTGACAGCACTTACCACTTGTCACGCAGTCGCATGGCGAACGCCTCTTAGCATCCGCGCCGCTGACTACGTTGTCAGCACACCAGGGAGCGGAGGCTCCGACTCCCGCATGCGGGAGCGGTACTCCGTCGCAGGAGACGAGGGGCGCCTTTGCATCGGCACGCACGCGGTGCGGCAGCAAGGGCTGGTTTGGGAGCGGACGATCGCCTGGCCGATGGCGAGGCCGGTCCGCGCACATCGAAGATCAAGATCATGACAAGACGCACGCAGGTGGGCCCCGTGGAGTTGGCCCAACTCCGCTACTTCGCTGCCGCAGTGGCGGCCTCCAGCCTGATGACCGCCTGCGGCGGGGGCGGCTCCGGCAACGCGGACACCACGGCGAGCACCGCGCCGCCGACCGCGTCAACCCCGACGCCATCGCCATCGCCATCG
>NZ_VOSR01000146.1:0-2323 GCF_007997345.1 Mitsuaria sp. TWR114 | reverse complement strand
GCCCGCTGACCAGCGCCAGCGCCGCGTTGTTGACGACGTTGCCGGTGCCCATCGCATTCGCGCTCCCGGCCAGCGTGGTGCCGCCGCTGAGCGTCGTCGCGCCGGGGCCGAAGGCCGGCACGCCCGACGCCGAGGACATCAAGGTCATGAACGCCGCGATGGGCGGCCTCTTCACCTCGCGGATCAACACGCAGCTGCGTGAGGTCAAGGGCTACACCTACGGCATCTATTCGGCCTACACGATGAACCGCGACAGCGGCCTGTTCGGCATCCGCGGCAGCGTCCGCACCGACGTGACCGGTCCGGCGCTGAGCGACATGTTCAAGGAGATCGAGGGCATGCGCGTCAAGCCGATGGGCGCCGAGGAGCTGAACCGGGTGCGCAACGCGCAGCTGCTGGCGCTGCCGGGCCTGTTCGACACCAACCGCGTCGTGGCGTCGAGCTACGCCAGCGAGTGGGCGGTCGGCATGCCGGCGGACAGCATCACCGCGCTGCCCCGCAAGTTCGCCGCGGTCACCGCGAACAGCGCCTACCAGGCGACCAGGACCCACGTCGACCCGGCGGCGCTGATCGTCGTGGCCGTCGGCGACAAGGCCAAGGTGCTGCCGCAGCTGGAGGCGCTGGGCCGCTTGACCGGCGGCATCGCGCACGACTTCAACAACCTGCTGCAGACGATGACCACCGGGCTGCAGCTGGCGCGCCGGCTGAGCAGCGATCCGCGCGCCGACAGCGCGCTCGACGCCTGCCAGCGCGCCACCTCCAAGGCCGCGCAGCTGACGCGGCAGCTGCTGGCCTTCGGCCGCCAGCAGGTGGGCCATGAAACCGTCATCGACCTGCGCCGCCAGCTGCCCGAGCTGATGGCGCTGGCCAGCGGCGCGGTGGGCAGCGCGGTCGAGGTCACGCTGGCCATCGACGAGACGCTCTGGCCGGTGCGCACCGATCCGGTCCAGCTCGAGCTGGCGGTGCTCAACCTGGCGCTGAACGCGCGCGATGCGATGCAGGGGCGTGGCACGCTGACGGTGTCGGCCCGCAACCGCGTGCTGGCCGAGGGCGACCCGGTTGGCCTGGCGCCGGAGCTGCAGCCGGGCGAGTACGTCGCGATCGCGGTGCGCGACACCGGCGACGGCATGACGCAGGAACAGATGGAGCGCGCCTTCGAGCCCTTCTTCACCACCAAGCCGGTGGGGCAGGGCACGGGCCTCGGGCTGGCGCAGGTGTATGCGCTGGCGCGGTCGGCGGGCGGCACGGCCGGCATCGTCAGCAAGATCGGCCTGGGCACCGAGGTGACGCTGTGGCTGCCGCGCTCGCACGGGCGGATGGAGGACGCGGCGTCGCCGGTCCCCGCCGGCCCGGTCACCGAGCGGCGCCATGCGGGCACGGTGCTGCTGGTCGAGGACGAACCCTCGGTGCGCGAGCTCACCGCGCAGGCGCTGGAGGAGCGCGGTTTCACCGTCAAGACGGCGCCCTCGGCCGACCATGCGCTGGACCAGCTGCGGGCCGGCCTGAGCGCCGACGTGGTGCTGACCGACATCGTCATGCCCGGCGCGCGCAGCGGCGTGGACCTGGTGCGGACCTTGAAGGTGCTCAAGCCGACGCTGCCGGTGGTGCTGGCCAGCGGCCATCCGGTGCGCATCGAGGAGGCGCCGAACGTGCCGCTGGTGCCCAAGCCCTACGACATCGACAGCCTCGCCGCGGTGCTGGCCGAGGCGATGAATCCGACGCGCGAGGGCCTCACGCCGGCTTCGGCAGGTCCTTGAGCAGCTTGTCGAGCGTGATCGGATAGTCGCGGATCCGGACGCCGGTGGCGTTGTGGATGGCGTTGGCCACCGCCGCCGCGACGCCGCAGATCCCCAGCTCGCCGACGCCCTTGGCCTTGAGCGGCGAGGAGACCGGGTCGGTCTCGTCCAGGAAGATCACTTCCTGGTGCGGGATGTCCGCATGCGCGGGCACCTCGTAGCCGGCCAGGTCGTGGTTGACGAAGAAGCCGCGGCGCTCGTCGACATGCAGCGCCTCCATCAGCGCCGCGCCCACGCCCATGGTCATCGCGCCGATCACCTGGCTGCGCGCCGTCTTCGGATTGAGGATGCGCCCGGCGGCGCAGACCGCCAGCATGCGGCGCACGCGCACCTCGCCGGTGTAGGCGTCGACGGCGACCTCGCAGAAATGGCCGCCGAAGGTGGACTGCTGCTGCGCCCGCGTGGTCGGGAAGGCCTGCAGGTAGGGCTCCTTGGCGAGGTTGCGCTGCGCATCGGTGTTGGCCGACTGGCTGCTCGCATCGACATAGTCCACGTCGGAGATCACGTCGTGGTTGCCGGCCAGGATG